>JASFVM010000066.1:0-10318 GCA_050049835.1 Gammaproteobacteria bacterium | reverse complement strand
TGATAAAGTGCAATGGTACATTAACGTGCACTTCTTTCTTGGCTTCAACGCGCTGTAAATCCATATGCAGGATGTCAATTCTGTAGGGGTGATGCTGCAAGTCACGCAACAGCACATCCTGCTTTTTACCACCTACATTCAGCTCAATAATCTGGGTGAAAAAAGCTTCATTTTGCAGATGATACTGCACTTCTTTCTGCTCCAGCGTCAGGTTTTCCGGTTCTTCTCCGGCACCATAGACGATAGCCGGTAACTTGTTTGCGCGACGCAGGCGGCGGCTCGCACCTTTCCCCATGTCATCACGCATTTCTGCATTCAATACAATACTCATGATTAACTCCGTAATGCTGTTTTCAACACGTTCACATAGTCTGTTAACAGCGTTTACCAAAAAAACTTCCCCGCGACCAGAGAAGACACTTTGCTGAAAGACCCCTGGTAAGCCAATGGCCTTTGCTATTCGGACAGCAGCTACTCAAGCAACCGTCCTGAATCCTGAAAAATCAATCGATATACATCTCACTGACAGACTCTTCATCATGGATGCGACGAATCGTTTCTGCCAGCATGGTAGCAATGGAAACCTGGCGAATACGTTCGCACTGCCTGGCCTCTTCACTCAACTGTATGGTGTTGGTTACCACCAGTTCACTCAACACCGAGTTGCTGATGTTCTCGATTGCCTTGCCTGACAACACGGGGTGCGTGCAATAGGCTGCAACACTTTCCGCACCGGCATCCATCAGGGCCCCCGCCGCCTTGCACAGGGTGCCCGCGGTATCGACCAGGTCATCGACAATGACACAGTTCATACCTTCCACTTCACCGATGATATTCATCACCTCGGACTGGTTGGCCTTGGGACGACGCTTGTCAATTATCGCCAGATCAGCATCGCCCAGCCTTTTC
The DNA here is from genome assembly GCA_050049835.1 of Gammaproteobacteria bacterium. GTDB lineage: Bacteria > Pseudomonadota > Gammaproteobacteria > SZUA-229 > SZUA-229 > JABDQW01. The sequence goes on along the minus strand of JASFVM010000066.1, from coordinate 9,409 downwards.
GCCAGCGCCCGCGCACGGACCACACCACCCACATCAGGTGACACCACCAGCAGATTCTGATACCCCTGTTGCCAGACATCTGCCAGCAAGATGGGCGATGCGTATACATTATCTATCGGGATATCAAAAAATCCCTGGATCTGGTCAGCGTGCAAATCCACTGTCAACAAGCGATCAAGATGGACACTGGTCAACATGTTGGCCACCACCTTCGCGGTGATGGGAACACGCGCCGAACGTGGCTTACGGTCCTGGCGTGAATAACCGAAATACGGGATTACTGCTGTGACCCTTTCCGCGGATGCCCGACGCATGGCGTCGATCATCACCATCAGCTCCATCAGGTGCTCATTTACAGGCGTGCTTGTTGGTTGAATAATGAAAACATCGCGACCGCGAACATTTTCCATGACTTCAACACAAGTCTCACCGTCGCTGAAATGATCAACGCCGACTTTACCGAGTGACAGGTTAAGTCTTGCGGCTATATCATTGGCAAGCGGCCTGTTCGCATTGCCACTGAAAATCATCATTCCGCTTTCGTCTTTCGTCACTGTCCGCTACTCGTATAGTGCAAGTTATGGTGCTACAACATCAAACCGGGAGGATTATTCCGCACTTCCTGTGCTCCACCCTGCGGGCCAGCCTTCGGCTGTTCTAATTTGCTCCCGGCAAATTAGTACTCCGGGCTTCCTGCCCTTCGCCCTGCGGGCCGCACTGCGTGCGTTCAAATTTGTTCCTGACAAATTTGTCGAACCCCTTTTCGGTTCTCATCTCCGCTCTTCTCAGCCTTTTACGTTCATTTACATCAACGTTTATATATGGCTGGGCCGGGAGGATTCGAACCTCCGAATGCCAGGATCAAAACCTGGTGCCTTACCGCTTGGCGACGGCCCAATAGTACTGCCTGCTTCCCTCTGGCGACGGCCCAAATGATCGCCGTCTAGATCATCTTCATGAATTCAAACAAGGGCGACCGGTTTCTGCCCTGACAAATAAAAGCCCGCCAGTCATGACTCCAGCCCGCTGTTGATTCCAGTTGTGCCAGGGTCTGCTCAGCCTCCTGCTTGCTGGCAAACTGCGCAAAAACCGATGCCCCCGTCCCGCTCATTCGGGCTTCAGCAAAAGCGCCCAATAATTTCAAAGCCTTACCAACTTTCGGGTAACGTTTGATAACAACAGGAACACACACGTTATCCCAGCCGGCCGTCGAAAGGTCGCATATTTTGATTGCTGGACAATCCCGTGTCAAATCCGGATCAGCGAAAATTTCTGCAGTAGAAACATGAACATCCGGGGTAATCACCAAATACCAGTTCTCGGCAATGGAAACCGGTTGCAAGCGTTCACCGATACCTTCCGCAAAGGCGGCAAATCCGCGAACGAATACCGGCACGTCGGCGCCAAGATTCAGACCGATCTCCGCAAGCTGATCCAGTTCGAACCCAAGTCCCCAGAGCCTGTTCAGCGCATGCAAGGTCGTGGCCGCATCGGAACTGCCGCCACCCAGACCGGCACCAACCGGAATATGTTTGTTGATACGGATATCAACACCCCGGAACGTCCCGGATTCGCGCTGCAATTCCCGAGCACTTCGTACCACCAGGTCATCTTTGGCCGCAATGAAGGATGGCCCCTGGCGGCGTGTGATTGCTTTGTTCGTTGTGACCTTGAATTGCAGCTCATCGCATAAATCGAGAAACTGAAACACAGTCTGCAGGTCATGGTAGCCATCTGTTCTGCGCCCGGTAATATGCAGCATCAGATTAAGCTTGGCAGGTGCCGGCCAGACAGCACCCTGGTTCATGGCTTTACTGAGGATGATTGCGCCAGCTGCCATTCACGCACCAGCAGGCGTACACTCAGATCGGGCCGATCATCGCGCTCGAGATAGAAGGCATGGGGCAGCTCATAACCTGCCACTTCACGGTAGCGGTTCATTTCGACCTTCCAGCCCCTTTGTTCGAATTTATACAGCTGGCCGTTTTCATTCCAGCGTGTGTTGTCAATTTTCTCACCCTGTATCGGCATGCCGCGCAGCCAGTCCTGCAAGCCATTGACGGGCAGGGAAAGCCCGGTCATAGACGCAAACAATGCCTCGGCATCCCGGGCATGCTCACTCTGGCCATCGGCAAGACTGATAGTGACGCCATCCCTGTCGCCTTCGATGTGGACAGCACCCTGTCCGAGGGGAGCGATGAGTCGAACATCATAAACATCGGCAACCTGTTGCCAGAAGACATCAAAGCTGCCACCTTCTGTCTCGGTCTGGACGCCCAGCCTCGCCTTGATCGTCCATTGATTGATTTGATTATGCTGTTCGAGACGTGCGTCCCAGTCAGCAGGTTGATGTCTTATCTGCTCGGAAATACTTGCGCATGAAGCAAGTAGTTGCAGCAGCATACAGATAACAAGGTAGCGGACAACATCCCTGTCGATTTGTTGAGGAAAAATCAAAGACAAGCACTAATCCTTGAGTCTTTTCATGGTTTCGAGCAACACCGGATGTTCCGCATTGTTCTCCAGACCGATCTTCCAGACTTTCTCAGCTTCGTCTTTCTGGTTGTTCTTCCATAGAACCTCACCGTAATGGGCAGCGATTTCAGCGTCTTCAAGGCGTTCAAATGCCATCCCTAACCACTTCAGCGCATCCTGCATATTGCCAAGCCGGTAACTGACCCAGCCGAGGCTGTCCAGTATGGCGGGATCATCAGGTACCAGTTCGGCTGCGCGCTTGATATAGTCACGGGCCTCTTCCAGTCTTTCAGTCCGGTCGGCAAGCGTGTATCCCAGCGCATTCAACGCATTGGCATTCTCCGGCTCAGCGGAAAGCAGTTTGAGCAGGTCAGCTTCGGTGATATCGATACGGTCAACTTTTTCAGCCATCAGTGCCCGCGCGTAGAGCAAGTCGGCATCGTCCGGTTTCTGTTGCAGAGCACGGCTGTACATTTCGAGACCTTCCGCATAGCGTTTCTTGCTCGCGAGTATTTCTCCCTGTGCCAGATAGGCTTTGACCCGCAGCTCCCAGGATGTCTGCTTCTCGGCCAGCGCCTCGAGCTGCTGCAAGCCCTCATCTGCTCTTCCCAGACGAGCGAACAGGCCCGCGATGCGCAGCTTGGAATCAAAGACGTAGTCGCCGGACTTAACTTTAAGATAGTAACTGATCGCCAGCTTCTGCTGTTCCCTGTTCTGGGCAATGCGACCAAGATAGTAATTGGCTATATCCTGCTTTTGACCGATATCGATCAGGTGCTGTAAATGGGTAACGGCTTCATCGAGTTCACCTGTTTCGATATCAAGCAAACCCAGGCTCAGCAGAATATCCGCGTTTTCCGGATCCTTGTTCAGCAGCACCTTGAACTGTGCCTTTGCCTGGTTGAACTGCCTCTGCTCAACCAGCATGCGCGCATACTGCAGCCGCAGGTGATCATTGTCCGGTTGCTCCATCAGTACCAGAGCGATCAGAGCCATAGCCTGTTCCTGCTTGCCCTGGGCAGCAAGAATGCGCGCCTTGATAATATGAACATCGGCCAGGGTGGCATCGATTTCCAGCACACGATCGAGCAGCTCAATGGCTTCATCATACTTCTCAAGTTGTGCTGCATAACGCGCCTGCAGGATCAACATGTGCTGATTACTGGTGTCCGCCTTGTTCAACGCATCCAGCACGATCAAACCGTCTTCGGTATTTGATTCCTTTGCCAGCAGGCGCTTGACGGCAAGCGCTTTTTCATGACCGTTGCCTTCGACCGTATCGAGAATCGACTGGATGTAGGTTGCTGCCGCCAGCGGCTGCCTGAGCTTGAGATAGGTGATGGCATACATGCGCGTAATGTCAGCATCGTTCGGGTCAAGCTTTTCCCAGCGCTCCAGCAATTCCAGTGCTTTCTCATACTGCTCACCATAGACAGCAATGTAAGCTGCCCGTGCCGCAACCCGCGCATCATCCGATTCCATCGCAGCACGACTGTAGGCATCAACAGCCAGCGGCATATCGCTTGTGTTACCGGCGAATTCTGCCACCAGCAGGTCGTAGAGCAGCTGTTCTGTCAGTTCGGTCTGTGCAGCTTCATTATCTGCAACCGTGTCATCGGAACCCTGAAAACTGTTCGTGGTGCATGCATTCAATAACAATGCAGACAGCACAAGCAGGCCGAGAAATGCATGCTTCAGAGGAAATGGCCCGGTATTTGAACAGTTCATTTTCATAATAAGACTATAACGCATTTTTATTCAGATTTCGGTATGCTTGAGTTAAGCCGGGTCATGCCGCAAAATTACCCGTTTTCTCGCCACACTTGCGCCAGCTATGTCCTTGATAACACTTGGCCTTAATCACAAAACCACGCCACTCGAGTTGCGTGAAAGGCTGGCGTTTACCCCGCAAAACCTGAAAGAGGCTTTGAACAGCCTGATAAAGGTGCACGGCGTAACCGAGGCAGCTATTGTATCAACATGCAACAGGACAGAGTTATATTGCTCTCTGCATGCAGATGACCAGACCAGCGATAATCCTCCTGAAGGTGAAGACCAGCGCCTGATCGAATGGTTCAGCAGCTTTCACGGTTTGGAACCATCCACATTACATGGCCACCTGTACATTCATGGTCATAAGGAAACGATCCGCCATGCCATGGAAGTAGCCAGCGGCCTCGATTCCATGGTGCTTGGCGAGCCCCAGATTACCGGCCAGATGAAACAGGCCTATGTCATTGCCAGCCATGAGGGCACTGTCGGACAATTCCTGGGCAGGCTGTTCCAGCATTCGTTCTCGGTAGCGAAACAGGTACGTACTGATACAGCCATTGGCTCAAGCCCGGTATCCGTGGCATTTGCGGCCACCAGCCTGGCACGCCAGATTTTTGGCGACCTGAATGACTCTACTGCGATGATGGTTGGTGCTGGTGAAACGATTGAACTCGCCGCACGCCACCTGCAATCGCAAAATATCAAAAAAATCATCGTTGCGAACCGCAGCCCGGAACGTGCGCAAAATCTCGCCGAGGAGTTCGATGGCGAAGCGATCAACCTGCAGCACATTGGTGACCACCTTCACCGCGCTGATATTGTGATTGCATCCACTGCAAGCCCCCTGCCTGTACTGGGCAAGGGTACAGTCGAACGCGCCTTGAAAAAACGCAAGCATGCACCCATATTCATGGTTGACCTCGCTGTCCCGCGGGACATCGAACCGGAAGTAAATTCGCTGGATGACATCTACCTCTACACTGTCGATGACCTTCAGGAAGTAATCACCGAAAACCTGCAAAGCCGCCAGGAAGCGGCGCAGCAGGCGCACGAAATCATTGATGAGAAAGTCGAACACTTCCTTGACTGGCAACGCTCCCTGGTCGCAGTCGACGTCATTTCCGAATTACGTTCAACAGCAATGGAGTTCAGCGATGAAGTCCTCAGGAAAGCATTAAAACAGCTTGCGGCGGGGCAGAATCCGGAAGATGTGCTTACATATATGGCACACACACTGACCAACAAGTTCCTCCACCAGCCCAGTACCGAATTACGCAAGGCCGGAGAAGAGGAACGGCACGACCTGATCCAGGCTGCGCGTCGCCTGTTAATTGACAAGAGCCCCAACAACTCAAACACCTGATTCATCATAGCTGTGAAAGATTCAATTCAGAACAAACTTCTCAATCTGCTCGATCGCCACGAAGAAATCGCCGGCCTGCTGGCTGATCCGGATGTGATTGGCGATCAAAACATGTTTCGTGATCTTTCCATGGAGTATGCGCAGCTGGAGCCTGTCGTGCACTGTTACCAGGATTACCAGGTAGCCAGAAGCAATCTCAAAAGTGCCGAGGAAATGCTGGGCGATAATGACCCTGATATGCGCGCAATGGCGGTAGAGGAGAAAGCAGCGGCATCAAGCGAGGTGGCAAAGCTCGAGGTCGAGATGCAGAAGCTTCTGCTACCCAAAGACCCCCACGATCGCAGTAATATCTTCCTTGAAATACGCGCCGGCACCGGTGGCGACGAGGCGGCCATTTTTGCCGGTGACCTGTTTCGCATGTATTCGCGCTATGCGGAAGAACACCGCTGGAAAGTTGAAATCCTGAGCCAGAATGAAGGCGAGCATGGCGGTTACAAGGAGATCATTGCACGCATCATTGGCGAAGGCGCTTATTCGCGACTCAAGTTTGAATCAGGTGCCCACAGGGTCCAGCGCGTGCCTGAAACCGAGTCCCAGGGCCGTGTCCATACTTCGGCCGCGACTGTAGCAGTCATGCCTGAGCCGGATGAAATCGAACAGATAGAAATCAATCCTGCCGATCTCAGGGTTGATACCTTCCGCGCCTCCGGCGCGGGTGGTCAGCACGTCAATAAAACCGACTCCGCGGTGCGTCTTACCCATATCCCTACGGGCATGGTTGTTGAATGCCAGGATGAACGCTCGCAGCATAAAAACAAGGCAAGAGCGATGTCATTATTGCAGGCCCGCCTGATGGACAGCGAGCAGGAAAAACAGCGTAAGCAGGAGGCACAAACACGCAAGAGTCTGGTTGGCAGTGGCGATCGCTCGGAAAGAATCCGCACCTATAATTTTCCGCAGGGACGTGTTACCGACCACCGCATCAGTCTGACGTTGTACAAGCTCGATGAATTTATCCAGGGCGGGCTGGACCAGATCATTGACCCCCTGATCAATGAACACCAGGCAGAACTACTGGCTTCACTTGCCGACTAACGATTACACGCCATCCTGTTGTGACTACGATTAAACAGGCACTTGCTGACGCACGCCATCAATTGCGGGCCGCCAGTCCGAGCCCGGCTGTTGACGCGAGTGTACTGCTCTGTCATGTGCTGGAATGTCCGCATAGTCATTTAATTGCGTGGCCGGACAAGGTACTGAACCGGCAGCAGGCGCATGACTTCGACACGCTTGTGCAGCAACGCATTGCAGGTCAGCCGGTTGCCTACCTTACCGGTGAAAAGGAATTCTGGTCACTGTCACTGAAGGTAACGACTGATGTGTTGATACCGCGGCCGGAGACCGAGACACTGATAGAGTTTGTTCTGGAAAATTTCTCCGGCAGAACCGGGATGAAAATTGCAGATGTTGGCACCGGCAGCGGGGCAATCGCCTGTGCGCTGGCTGCGGAACATCCACAGTGGGTTATTCTGGCAACGGATGTATCTGCAGCAGCACTTGATATTGCCCGTTTCAACGCATCATTACACAATCTGGAGAATATCACTTTTGCACAGGGCGACTGGCTTAACGCGCTTGGCGATAAGGATTTCGACCTGATTATCAGCAACCCCCCCTATATCGCAAACAATGACACCCATCTTGCTGAGGGCGATGTACGCTTCGAACCACAGGCCGCGCTGACCTCTGGCGAAAACGGTATGGATGCGATAACCCTGTTGACGCAGCAATCCGGCGACTATCTTGTGCATGATGGCTGGCTGGTTGTCGAGCATGGTTATGACCAGCAACAGCCTGTGTTTGAGCGTTTCAGCGAAGCAGGCTTTACCCGCATCATCCAGTTGCCCGATCTGGCGGGGCAACCGCGCATGACCGCAGCAAGATATCGTCAAACCAGAGCTTGAAATCAATCCGCATCTGTCCTAGATTGGCACTATGCCAATATGCAATGACATCATCAAAAACCGCGAAATCCGTTTCAAGTTATCAACCCCGGACCAGGCTATGAAAGCTGAACAACTGTTACGCGATGTAGCGGGAATTGAAAGCATTGAAGCAACCGCGCCCGACTGCCTGCATATCAAGTACAGCGTTGAAGTGCTTACCCTGCAAATGATCGAATCCGCTCTGCGTAAAGTCGGTTTTGACCTGGAAGACAGTATTATCATCCGGATGAAACGTGCCGTGTACTCCTATTGCGAAGATGCCCAGCGTGCAAGTATCGGCATCGACGAGGCAACTGGCGGCAAGCCCCCGGCGCTTAGTTTGCCACATCAAACACTACAGGACCCGCGTCCCCACGACTGGCGCAAATACGTCTGAGAAGCGATCCATCCAGGGAGCAAAAAACTGCGGTTATACGGCATATTCCCTTTTTTTACCTCACCCCTCAAACCTCGCCCCTCCCCACTGTAGTTATCGTTACTGTTATCATTCCCACTATGGATGATGAAGAGTTACTCCGCTACAACCGACAAATCATGCTGCCGCAGATGGGTGTTGAAGGTCAGCAAAAACTGGCCGCTGCACATGTTGTGATCGTGGGTGTTGGCGGACTTGGCTCTCCCGCTGCGATTTACCTCACTGCAGCCGGTGTCGGTACGCTCACCCTGGTGGATTTTGACAAGGTTGAACTGACCAACCTGCAACGCCAGATCGTACATCGCAACACCGATCTGGATATGCCCAAGGTAGAGTCAGCCAGGCAAAATCTGCTCGCGATCAATCCGGGAATCCTGATCAATACGGTACAGGACAGGCCTGATCAACAGACACTCATTGAGCTGGCAGAAAATGCCGATGTCGTTATCGATGCCAGTGACAATTATGCAACACGTTTTGCAGTCAACCTCGCCTGTACCACCCAGCGCACACCGCTAGTGTCAGGCGCAGCTATACGCTTCGAAGGCCAGATCAGCGTGTTCGACAAACGCCGGGATACCAGCCCCTGTTACAACTGTCTATACCCGGCATCCGGTGATGAAGAAGAGACCTGTACTGACAACGGTATACTTGCACCGGTCGTTGGCATCATTGGCAGCATGCAGGCAGTTGAAACGATCAAAATTATATGCGGCATTGGTGAACCGCTACTGGGTCGCCTGCTGATCCTCGATGCGCTGACAATGCAGTGGCGCTGCCTGCAATTCAGACGCGATCCCGCCTGCCCGGTATGCAGTAACAGCGAATAACCACCATGCAAACGGAATGTTGTCTGATACTGCCGCGAAAAATTGTCGACCAGATCCTTGTGCATGCACATCAGCATGAGGATACTGAAACCTGTGGCCTGGTCAGCAAGTCGGGTAATAACCCGGCCCGATACTATGTGGTAAAAAATATTGCTGCTGATCCATCAGTTCGTTTCGAGATGGACCCAAAAGAGCAAATTGCCGCAATGAAAAACATGCGTGATCAGGGCGAAAAACTGCTGGCAATCGTACACTCTCACCCGGCAAGCCCCCCTGTTCCGTCAGCGATCGATATAGCGGAAATCGGTTATCCCGATGCTTACTATATTATCGTGTCACTGCAGTCAAAGAACGCGCCGGATATACGGGCTTACAGGATGGTCAATGCGGTCATGCAGCCCGTTGTGCTGGACTGTAAATAATCGCGACCCGAGACAAGCTGTCGTTGCTGAAATCAATTCCAGGGACTGGCTGGTGACCAGTCAAATCTTCTCACTGCAGAACCCGGGGGTTGGTCTGTTGTGCTGTATGATGAATTTGCCCC
>JASFVM010000065.1:0-10330 GCA_050049835.1 Gammaproteobacteria bacterium | reverse complement strand
CACCAAGAACCTGTACGATGCTGATGGCAACAAGATCGACTACTACCAGGTGAACGCGACCTTCTTCAGTGCGCTGGGCGAGGACGAGCAGAAGCTGCGCCTGGCGCGCGCCATCCAGATGTTCATGCCCGGCGTACCGCAGGTTTGGTACCTGGATCTGTTTGCCGGCGTCAACGACTATGCCGCGGCAGAACGGGGGCGTACCGCAGGCCACAAGGAAATCAACCGCACCACGCTGAAACTGATCGACGTCGAGATGGGGCTGGAACGTCCCGTTGTGCTGGACCAGCTTGAACTGATCCGGCTGCGCAACGTATCACCGGCGTTCCGCGGCGAACTGCGGATTATCAAGTCCGAGCCGCATATACTGCATATGAGCTGGCATCATCCGCAAGCCACCGCAACCCTGCAGGCGGATCTGCAGACACACCGTTTCGCGGTGTCTCAACACAATGGTGACGACGAAGAAATTCTGATGTCTTTCTAGCATCGGAAACCGGCGACAAACACGGAGCATCAACATGAAAATCCTTGCAACTGATCTTGACCGAACACTGCTGCCCAACGGTAGCTGGCCACCGGATGAGGGCGCCATCGAAATGTTCAATACGCTTACTGAAAAACAGGGTGTGCAGGTTGTTTATGTGACTGGCAGAAACCTGCAATTGACCGAGAAGGCGATCCGTCAGTATGGCATACGCTATCCCGATGTCCTGATCGGTGACGTCGGCACGTCGATCCGTACTTACAGGCAAGGCGAGTGGAGCCATCATCACGGCTGGGACAGCCACGTCAGACAAAGCTGTCCGCGATGGGATGCCGATGCCATCCGTCACGCTGTTGCCGGTATCGACGGACTGGTTGAACAGGAACGCGAACATTGCGGGCCGTTCAAGCAGAGCTACTATGTCGATCACGAACACAACGAAGCAATCCAGCAAGCGGTGAATGAAAGAGTGAAGGGCAAATACGACGAGGTCATCATATACAGTTATGATTCCCAGTCCGGCAAGGGCCTGCTTGATTGCCTGCCGCAAAGCGCGACCAAGCAGACCGCGCTGGAATACCTTGCGGACGAACTGGGTGCTGATAAAACGGAAGTCGTATTTTGCGGCGACAGCGGCAACGATGTGTTTCCGCTGACTGCCGGCTTTTGCGGTGTCCTTGTCCGCAACGCAGATGACCAGCTCGTCGCCAACGTCAGGCAGGCCTATGAAGCGAATCCTGAACTGCGAGTCTATTTCGCAAAAGGCGGTTTCAGGAACCTGAACGGTTATTACACCAGTGGCGTCATCGAAGGGGCCTACCACTACGGCATTTTTAGTGATGTCGATTAAATGTTTTGTCGGGCTGTCGATTTAATGTTGATACATGATCGGGCCAGGACGTTAAGGATGCCGGCATGAAGTATATTCAACACACCCGTTTCTTGTAACGCTCACATTCTCGCAGAAAATTATCTGTGCTTTTTGGCATCGGTGTGCGGGCTCTTGTTATAAACGCAATCAGCCTGACACCCGCTTTAAGCATATGCTGGATGTCCAGTATATTGATCAGCATTTCATCATCCCGCCGGGTAATCTCCAGCGGTATATAATCCGTTATCAGCTCACCGGCTACCACGAAATCTGACCAGACATCATAAATATCTTCATCGGTGCGCAATGTTTCACATTTGTATCGTGCAGCCAGGGCATATGCCTGTATCAGGTCGCCAATGCCGGGAAAGCGCGGATCATTTCTGATACATTTCGTCATATAGTTGGCCGCCTGATCGATGTTTTTCATGGTCATTGCAATTTTGAGGTAACGGCTTTCGTAAAAATCATCAACCGACATAATGAAAGCCTTGAATGGTTCGCCCCAGAGCTCATCGATACCCGGGTCGCCATTACGATGCTTGACCATCTTGCCGTATTCCAGCGCTTCACGAAGGTACTGGTCACAGGTCAGCATGAGGTCATTTTCAGGAAGTATCTCAACGCCGCTGGCTTCCAGGTCGACCAGGTGGGTGAAGATATCGGCGGCACGATTGAACAGGGCTCCGGCAACCATGGCGCCTTTGACACGTTTTTTTCTCGGGTCGTTTTCTGCTTCGTAAGCGGCACGTACATCATCGAGCAATCGGCCCGGGATATTGATGCCGTGTTCCATATGATTGAACAGGCGGCGTGTCAGTGAATGGATCAGATTTTTCTTTGCCGAGAGACTGTCTGCCGGCGGGTCATAACATTTTATCCAGTAACCCTCGTAATAGACTCTCGTAACACCGTCGAATTGCTTGCGCAAGCCGTTTTCAATGGTATCGTTCATTTTTATCGTTGCCCGCTGCAGATGAATTGCCCAATAGAATCGGAAATCATACAAACTTAACACGCTGATGACAAAACGGGAGGGATGAGGTTGCCAGAGCCCGATTCGATGTCAATTAGCGGTTTGGTTATACTGTTGCAACCAGCGACAGTATCTGGTGACAGCTTACTTTGAATTTATGAATCAGCTCACCGAATATGTGAAAGATCAAATATGGATTCTGGAATACCCGGTTCGGTTTGGCGGGATGGATCTGTTTGCGCGCATGACAATTATAAAACTCGATTGCGGAGATTTGATCATTCACGATCCATGCGATATTGATGATGCTGTAAAACACGAGCTCGATGCGCTGGGTGAGGTCAGGTATATCATTGCACCCGGTTCTTACCATCATTTGTTTGTAACTGAATTCCAGCAAAAATATCCGGATGCCGAGACATTTCTGTGTCCCGGGCTTGAAAAGAAACGTCCGGATATCAGGTTTGAATGGATTCTTGGCAACAGGCCGGACCCGCGTTGGGAAGATGTGCTGGAACAGGTTTTTGTGCAGGGAGCAAAGTTCATATGCGAAGTTGCTTTTTTTCACAAGCCATCGAAAACATTGATTCTGGTCGATCTGCTCGAGAATATTGGTGATGATTATACGCACAGGGCAGGTTTATACCTGCGGTTCTGGTGGAAAGCGGTTTTTAAAATGTGGAACAGGCCAAAAGCGGCACCGGAATATCAAATGGGCTGGGGCAGAAAGGATATCGTTAAACAGGGGCTGAACAGGATACTTGGCTGGAACGCCGAAAGAATCATTCTCGCTCATGGCGAACTTGTCGACAGCAACGTAAACAATATACTTCGCACTGCCTGGCATAAGGTGTTAACTGCATAATTCAAGTCAGTGCCTTTATTCCTGCCAGACTATTCAAATGACATAACCGGTCTCGATAACCAATCCGATGTGTTCACCTGCGCCATCTAGCTCTGGTTTTGACCGGGCAATTTTATGTATCCTGTTTATTTCAATCAGTATGCCGGCGTTCCAGTATTGTTTAGCAGCTGAAATCGATAGTGTCACGCCAAGAAAAATAAGACTCGAAAACAGTATCGACGCGATTAATGAGATCATTAATCAACGTATTGAGAAAGGCATTCGGCAAGCCAACGAGCAACAGGATTATATTGGCAATATCGATGAATTCGATGATGTGGAAGAAGCAAGATCCTGTGATGAGGAAGCGTTGTACACAGAACTCAGGAAAGCCGTTTTTGATTCCTTTACCGCATCCTGGGGCCTGAAGGGTTATGACCTTGACAGGCAATTGCGCGCCCTGCTTGCCAGAAAGAGCTATACATTATTGTTGAATGACTCGATTTATCGCGATATTGATTATATCGAGGGTTTTTCTCTGAACATCAAGCAGTTGAGTGATGTCGTTAATATCGACGGTCATCTTGTCGGGCTGGACAAGATAGGTCATTTTTTTGCGCAGGGCTGGCAGTACTTTGAGTTGACTGATGATGAGGCATCGCTTTTTGATGCTATGGAATGGGGCAGACAATATGAGTCAGGAATGTTCGGGTACACCACGACAGGCATTTTTTCCTATGCTGATCTTGTCGCCAACCTGAATGGCTGGCGATTCTGGAACAAGGTTTTGCTGAAACAGGATGACCCGCTGAAAGGGCTGGTTGCCAGCTTCTTCAACAGACCTTATGTCACTTGTGAAATCCAGTTTATCGACTCTATCAAACAATGGAAAGTCATCAGGGCGTGGCAGCGCAACTCACGGTTTGATCTGGCTGACTACATTGATGGTGCCTGGGATGAAGGCAATAACTGCAACAGTTATGCCGATCCGTTTATCGAGGAAAAAGTAACATCACGGATAAAAAGCATTGATCCGGAATTTGTCTGTCCGCTGAATGCAGATCTCTGCGTTGAAGCCCGGGACAGATATGGCGACCTTGCAAAATATGTTTTACATCCCGCTTGCCTGACTGCCGGGGACAGGCCACGGTATTATTGATGACAGCGGCTGCCGACGCTATGCGCTGTCGGTAACATGCCTAATCGTCATCATCCGGAAAGTCATCGTCATCCCAGTCGTCCATATCCAGCTCGATCTCATTTTCAATGTCAGCAACAGCGACAGCCGTCGCTGCTGTTGCCGGGGCTACGCATTTCAGATTGTTCACGGCTTTGCCGGGATTGAACGTTTTGCGCGCAGCCATGAAAGCATTTTCGAGTTCTTGTCGGGAGACATCACCGGGTTTCAACGTGCGCAATTTCGGTTCTACAATTTCCAGCGCATATTCCAGGAATATGCCCCGGGTAAAATTATAGAGATAAACAGTTTTCGCGTTGTCTGTTTCCAGTGACAAATCACGCACCACCGGGCTGCTTTTTTCACCGGCCTCAAGAAAGCCATACCAGATAGAGTCATTGTTCATCGTTATTAATCTGCAGGCCATTAATCAATAACAGGGACAGCCCGGCGTACACCTCAGAGCTGTCAGTGATGACTATTTGACACAGGAATCGATAAAAAACAAGTATTCCATTTGTCATAAAACACAAAAATTTCCGCCCGGGGGCAGATGCCTCGAGGTGGAAAAAAGTCAGAGTTGTTTGTGTCGTCTGCTGAATATCAATCTATAAAGATGAACAGGTCCCGGTAAGCCATTGTCAAAAAGGGCCGCCTGCCTGAATAAAACGGTGGTTCGAGTGCCCGGAAAGGCCCGGATTGGTCGCTCAGGCATAAAAAAGTGCCTGGATCAGCGAAAATATGCCGATTCGGGTGAATTTTTACCAAATTACGAGCCTTACAGCAGAGCATAGCTGGCCGGTTTGCGCTAACATGGCATCATTGCGATTGTGAATAATCACACTGAATCCTCACTCAAGGCGACCTATATGAATCCAGCAGCAACCGGTAGCGCACTCGAAGCCGACCCTATGACGAAAGCAGACACAACAAAGCAGAATATGAACCGGGATAAACTGGACGCGGTGCGTGAGCATATTGCGACCCAGGTGATTGGCCAGCGACGGCTGGTGGAGGGCATGCTCGTCTGCCTGCTCAGTGACGGCCACCTGCTGGTTGAGGGTCTGCCCGGTCTGGCCAAGACTACCGCGGTAAAGGCGCTGTCCGAGGCCATCGAAGGCGATTTTCACCGGGTGCAGTTCACCCCGGACCTGCTGCCCTCAGACCTGGTGGGGACAGATATCTACCGCCATGAAAAGGGCGCCTTCGAGTTCCGGCCCGGCCCGCTGTTTCACAATATCCTGCTCGCCGATGAGATCAACCGTGCACCCGCCAAGGTACAGTCCGCCTTGCTGGAAGCGATGGCGGAGCGCCAGATTACGGTGGGCCACACCAGTTATTCCCTGCCGGATGTGTTCATGGTGCTGGGGACCCAGAATCCTATCGAGCAGGAGGGCACCTATCACCTGCCTGAAGCCCAGCTGGACCGTTTCCTGATGCAGGTCAGGGCGGAACACCCGAGTCATGACGAAGAGTTGCAGATTCTCGAGCTCGACAACAATCGCCAGAAAGCCATCCAGCCGCCGCCTGCCACCGTGCTTTCCCAGGATGATTTGCGGACGATGCGTGCCGAGGCGGCCGATTTATACCTGGATCCCAAGCTGTACCGATATATCGTTGATCTGGTGCAGGCTACCCGTAACCCTGCTGTTTACAATGAGGAGCTGGGCCGCTGGATACGTTACGGGGCGTCACCACGCGCTTCGATTTCGCTGGCCCGCTGTGCGCGAGCACTGGCCTGGCTGCGCGGAGACAGTTTTGTCTCACCGGAACATATCCAGGAGGTCGCACCAGAGATCCTGCGTCATCGCATCCTGCTGACCTTCGAAGCCGAGGCCGAAGGGGTCGACACCGATGACTTTATCCAACGCCTGCTGGAGCTGGTCGCTATTCCATGACAGACGAGATGCACCCGCGTCTGGATGAACTGCTTGAACTGCGCCACCAGGCCCACACCCTGGGGCTCGCTTCCCACCACCTGGTAAACACCACCTTCTGCGGCCTGTACGCGTCGGTCTTTCGCGGCCAGGGACTCAATTTCGAGGAGGTCAGGGAATACCGGGAAGGCGATGATATCCGCAACATGGACTGGAAAGTCACCGCACGTACCAATGAACCCCACCTGAAGGTCTACCGCGAGGAACGGGAACGCAATGTGGTGCTCTGTGTCGACCACGGGCCGCATATGTTCTTCGGCACGCGTGGTACTTTCAAGTCGGTACAGGCGGCACGCGCTGCAGCATTGCTCGGCTGGGCGGCCAACAGTGTGAATGACCGTGTCGGTGGCATGTTGTTCGGTGACGCCGACAGCGGCCTGGTACATTTTCAGCCTACCAAGGATCGACGTGCAGTGTGGCGCCTGCTCCGTGAGATGACCAATCCTGTACGCCGGGCGCAGCATGGCGTCGACTGTATCGACCGGGTGCTGAAAAGGGCTGACCGTGGCACCGGCACCGGCAGCCTGATTTTCGTGATCGGCGATTTCAACCGGGATCTGCAGGGGCTGGACAAGACCCTGGGCCAGGTTTGTCAAAAGCATTCGGTTGTGCTGGTACCGGTGGATGATCCCGCCGACCGCGAGATACCTCGTCTGGGTCGGGCCCTGTTTCGCGATGGCGAAGGCCGCATGGTGGAAATCGATACCGATGATCCGGAGGGACAGCGCGCTTTCACTGAACGCTGGGAAGCGCGCCGTGCCAACCTGATGATGCTGGCCAACCGGCTGGGTGTCGCGGTGATCCCGGTGCAAACCTCAGTTGATGTGCATCATGCACTGATGTCAGGTCTCGCGCTGCGGGCCCGCTCAAGGGCTTACCTGTGACTCCGGACAGCCTGACCAACCGACTGCACGATATCCATGATCTGGACCCGGCGAGTGTCTGGCCGCTGGCAACCGGCTGGTGGCTGCTGCTGGCGGCTGTTGTCATGCTGGTCCTGCTGTTCATCGGTTTGCGTCGCTGGCGTCCCGATTGGCGGCGTTATCTGCCGCGTTATGGCTGGTCGCGGCAAGCAGCACGCGAACTCACCGCGTTACGACAGCAGGTCACCCATGGCGATAGCAAGACGATAGCGACCGAGTTCTCAGAGCTGTTGCGTCGCATAGCCATTGCCCGCTGCGGGCGCGATCTCTGTGCCGGTCTGCGTGGTGATTCCTGGCTGGCCTGGCTTGCGGATCATGATCCGGCCGGTTTCGACTGGTGTGAGCGGGGCCGGCTGTTGCTGGATCTTCCCTACGCTCCGCCAGGTGAGGACGGTCAGCCGGTGGAACTGCGCCGCCTGATCGATGCCGCCCGGGTCTGGACGGTACGACCGACAGAATGTCGGCCGCGCCGGGAGGCTGGCCATGGGATTTGAATTTTACTGGCCGTGGATGGCCGTGTTGCTCATCGTACCGTTGCTGGTGCGGCTGCTCTGGCCGCAGAGTGACCCTGACCAGGCTGACACCCTTGCCGGCCGCCAGGAGACACTGCTGCATCCCTCACTTGCCAACCTGCAGGAGAGCTTCACCGGGCATCGTCCGCGGGCATCCATCAGCGGGCGCTTCCATGGCCTGCTGCTGGGGCTGATCTGGCTGTTCCTGACCCTGACCGTGATGCGCCCCCAGTGGCTGGAACCCTATACCGAGACCCGCGCCGAGGGCTATGACCTGATGCTGGCGGTGGACGCCTCGCACTCGATGGAGGCACTGGACTTTACTGTTAACAATAGCCGGGTCACCCGCATGGCGGTACTCAAGGGTGTGTTGAACAAGTTTATTGCCAATCGCAGCGGTGACCGTGTCGGGCTGATTATTTTTGGCAGCCATGCCTATACCCTTGCACCGATGACCTATGACCTGCACGGCGTACGTCAGCAACTCGCCGACGTGGTGCCTAATATTGCCGGGCAGGGCACGGCGATGGGGGACGCTATCGGCCTCGGGGTGAAAAAATTACGCGCGCGTCCGGAAGGCTCACGGGTGCTGATCCTGGTCGCTGACGGAGACAACAATGCCGGCACCATTCCACCGCTGGATGCAGCCCGACTGGCTGCCAGCTCAGGCGTCCGTATCTACACCATTGGCGTCGGCAGCACGCGGGAGTCCGTGCCGATCATTGAAAACGGACGGCTGATATACCGCGATGACCTCGGTATGGACGAACAGGTATTGCGTGATATAGCCGGCCTGACTAACGGAGCCTATTTCCGTGCCACGGATACGCGTGCACTGGAGGAGATCTACCGGCGCATCGATGATCTCGAAAAAACCCGGGCCGAAGCGCGCACGGTGATGATTCCTCATCCGCTGTATCGATGGACACTCGGCTTCGCCCTGTTATTGTTGTTGCTGCTTGGCCTGTTCCCGGATGGACGGGGTCGTATTGCCGGAGGTGGACAGCATGCCTGATAACGGCTTCCACTTTGCCTACCCCTGGCTGCTTTTCCTGCTGCTGGCGCCATTACCGGTATGGCTGTGGCTGCGCATGACATCACCCCGTGAACACACCGAGCGCTACCGCGCCTATGCGGACACGCGCTTGCTGCCTTTTCTGATGGGGCGTCATGATTTGCCGCCACGTCAGCAATGGCGGCGTTTTATCGGCTGGAGCATGTTGTGGTTCCTGGTTGTGGCTGCGATTGCCGGTCCGCGCTGGGACTACAGGGATGTACAGCTGTTTCGTCCCGGCAACGACCTGGTGATCCTGCTGGACCTGTCGCGTTCCATGGACGTGACGGACGTCAGCCCGTCACGGCTTGCCCGTGCTCGCCAGGAAATACAGGATCTGATTGAACATAACCAGCACGCCCGTCTGGGCCTGATCGGCTTTGCCACCATCGCCCATGTGATTACACCTTTGACCGAAGACGGTAACAGCCTGCGGGCATTGCTGCCTGCGCTGTCCACAAACCTGGTCGAGCTCAAGGGTAGCCGGCTCACCGAGGCCCTGATGCGGGCACGGCAGATGCTGGCCGGGCAGCCGGCGGACAGCAGCCGACATCTGCTGTTAATTACGGATGGCGATTTTGGCGATGACAGGTTTGAGGAGTATGTCCAGGGGCTTGTGGCTGATGGCATGCATCTGCACGTGTTGGCGATCGGCACCGCTGCCGGCGGACCGGTACCTGCGGATGGCAACGGTTTTATCCTGCAACAGGATGGTACGCCGGTTGTTTCCAGACTCAACGAAGCAAGCCTGCAACAACTGGCAAAAGTCGGTAACGGTATCTATCAACATGCCGATTACCGTGATCAGGATACCGCTGCGCTGCTCGACAGCATAGGACAGGTCAGCAATGCCGAAGTGGTCGCCAACCAGAAGACCCGTATCTGGAATGAACATTACTATTGGCTGGTGGCGCTGGCCATGCTGGTGGTGCTGCCCATGTACAGGCGTTTCCCACGCATCTCCCTGAAACAGGGGGTTTCATGAATAGCAAATTGCTAAACCTGATATCCGCTCTGACACTGATTACGATCAGTAATACGGCTTATGCCGGGCTGTTTGAAAACAGGGAACAAACAGGTGAACGTTTATACGAGGAAGGTCGTTACACAGAAGCCGCCGAAACGTTCCAGGATTCATACCGTCGAGGCGTTGCCCAGTACCGTTCCGGTGAATACGAACAGGCTGCGCGTTCCTTCCAGCAGGTCAAGCGCGACGAAGTGCGTTTGTCAGCAAAATACAACGAAGGCAACAGTTACTTTCGTGTCGGTGACTATGAAAAAGCCATCAACGCCTATGACAATGTATTGATCAAGGATCCCAAACACGAAGGGGCGCGTTACAACAGGAACCTCGCACGCATCATGCTGGCCCAGGCCACGCCTGAAACAGAAGAAGAAAAGGAAGAGGAACAGCAGCAACAACAGGAACAACAGGAACAACAGGAACAACAGGAACAACAGGAACAACAGGAACAACAGGAACAACAGGAACAGCAGCAACAGCAGCAGCAGCAACAGCAGCAACAGCAGCAACAGCAGCAACAGCAGC
>JASFVM010000327.1:0-3303 GCA_050049835.1 Gammaproteobacteria bacterium | reverse complement strand
GTACTTGCGACGATGTACATCTCCCCGGATTCCGTTGCACTTCATCCGGGCTACATTGCTGAATAAATAGCGTCATCCGCGCAGGCGGAGAACCAGTGTCATTGCCTTGCCTCGTCCCTCGTCCCTGGTCCCTCGTTCCTGGTTTTTTGATGATTCGCCCCGAGCAGCATGTAAACCACCGGTACCACGAACAATGTCAGCAGTGTGCCGAATCCCATGCCACCCACAATGACCCAGCCAATGGCTTCACGTCCTTCGGCACCGGCGCCGGTGGCCAGGGCCAGGGGGACGGCACCGAGTATCATGGCACCGGTTGTCATCAGGATAGGGCGCAGGCGCAGTACTGAGGCTTCGGTAACCGCTTCCAGTTTGGCCTTGCCCTGCTGCTGCAGCTGGTTGGAAAATTCCACGATCAGTATGCCGTGCTTGGTGATCAACCCCACCAGCGTGATCATGCCGATCTGGGTATAGATATTCATGCTGCCGCCGGTCAGATAGGTGGTCGCCAGCGCACCGGCAAAAGCCAGCGGCACACTCAACATGATAATGAACGGATCAATAAAGCTTTCAAACTGTGCCGAGAGCACAAGATAGATGAAACACAATGCCATCGCAAAGATAATGTACATGCTCTCGCCGGACTCAATGAACTCACGCGACATACCCTTGTAATCAAGACGCGTACCGACCGGTGCCGTTTCGTCGAGTGCGTTCTCGAGGAACTCAAGTGCTTCACCCAGGCTGTAACCCGGGGCCAGGTTGGCGCTGATGGTGGCCGCGCGCAGCTTGCCGAAGTGGTTGAGCTCTTTGGGGGCCACGGTTTCCCTGATATCGACCAGATTGCTGAGTTGCACCATCTGGCCATGCGAATCACGCACGTAGATACGGCTGATATCCGAGGGCTGTTTACGGTCAGCATCAAACACCTGCACAATGACATCGTATTGTTCCGTACCACGTTTGAAACGCGTTACCTTGCGACCGCCCAGCAGGGTTTCGAGTGTGCGGCCAACAGTCTCGACATCTGTGCCGATATCGGCGATCTTGTCGCGGTTGACCTCGACCTTGATCTGCGGCTTGTTCAGTTTGAGGTCGACGTCCAGCCCGACCAGGTTGTTATTGGTGCGCGCCTTTTCCATCAGCTTGTTGACGATCTGTTGCAGTTCTTCGTAAGAGCCGCTCGATTGAATAACAACCTCGACGGCCTTGTCGATCGGACTCTGGCCCAGCGAAGGCGGGTTCATGGCAAAGGCAAGAACGCCGGGAATACCACCATAGAGTTTGCCGGCAAGTTCACCCGTCACCTCCATTTGGGTACGTTCACGAGCGGACCAGTCTTCCAGCAACATGAATTGCAGTGCCTGGGTTACCGTGGGAAAACCGACAATGGTGAAATAGTTTTCCACTTCAGGTGCCGTCTGCACAATCGCTTCCATCTGTTTGGCATAACGGTCGGTATATTCCGGTGTGGCGCCTTCCGGAGCAATACCGATTGCCAGGATAGTGCCGCGATCCTCTACCGGGGACAGTTCCGACTGCAGCTGGGTAAAGATAGCAACAGCACCGGCAGCCGTGACGAGTACAGCAAAAATAATCAGCGCCTTGCTGTTCAATGCCAGCCTGAGCAGGCGGCGATAGCCATGGTTCAGGCTTTCCAGCAGCTTCTCACCGAAGTTATAGAATGCATTATGTTTCTTTTCATAGTGCAGCAACTTCGATGCCATCATCGGCGACAGGGTCAACGCGACAAAACCGGAAACGATCACGGCACCGGCCAGTGTCAGTGCAAATTCGGTAAACAGTTTACCGGTGCGACCGGTGGCAAATGCCATCGGTGCAAATACGGCAGCGAGGGTAAACGTCATGGCCAGTACCGCAAATCCGATTTCACGGCTGCCCTTGAATGCCGCTTCGACGGCATCCATACCATGCTCGACATGGCGATGAATGTTCTCCAGCATGACGATGGCGTCATCGACAACCAGGCCAATCGCCAGCACCATTGCCAGCAGCGTCAGGGTGTTGATCGAGTAGCCGAAAGCATACATCATGGCAAAAGCGCCAATCAGGGAAACCGGTATGGTTACCAGGGGTATCAGCGTGGCGCGACCGGAGCGTAGAAACAGGAATATAACCAGGATAACCAGCGCAATCGCTTCATAAATGGTATCGAATACCGAATCCACCGAACGCTCGATAAACAGCGAGCTGTCATAGGCGATATCGACTTTCATGCCCCTGGGCAGTTGCGCGGAAATCCCGGGAAGCTCCTTGCGTACTGTCTGGCCAAGTTCCAGCGGATTGGCGGTCGATTGTTTAACCACGCCAAGCGCAACGGCGCTCTGGCCGTTATAACGTGCAAAGGTGCGTTCCTCTTCGGCACCAATTTCAATGTCGGCCACATCCGACAGCCTGACCAGGTAGCCTTCCTCTTCACGCAGGATAATCTCACCAAACTGTTGCGGTGTGCGCAGGTCGATTTCGGCGCGCACGGTAAATTCGCGGTCAACGCTTTCGATACGCCCGGAAGGTATATCCAGGTTCTGTTTACGCAGCGCGGTTTCGACATCGTGCGGGTTCAGGTTGTAAGCAGCGAGACGGGCCGTGTCCAGCCAGATACGCATTGCATAGCGGCGGTTGCCGAATATCATGATGTTGGCGACGCCGTCGAGTGACTCGAGCTGGTCTTTGACCACACGCTCGGCGACATCCGATACTTCCAGTGCACTGTGACGGTCACTCGACATCGCCAGGTAGATCACCGGCTCGGCATCGGCTTCCACCTTGGTAACGATCGGTTCATCGACTTCATCCGGCAGCTGCCCGCGGACACGGCTGACGCGGTCACGGACATCATTGGCTGCATTATCGGCATCACGGGTCAGGCGAAAGTTGATCGTGACCTGGCTGACTTCGTCACGGCTGATGGAAGAGATGAAGTCGATGCCTTCAATACCGGCAATCGAATCTTCCAGGATCTGGGTCACCTGGGTTTCGATAATAGCGGCATCAGCACCGGGGTAACGGGTTTCAACCGTCACCGTGGGCGTATCGATCTTGGGATACTCACGCACGGACAAACGGTCATAGGAAATAATCCCGACCAGCACGATCAGCAAGGTCATCACCGTGGCCAGCACCGGACGCCGGATGCTGATATCTGAGAGAACCATCGCCTATTCCCCGCCCGCGTTACCGGCTGCAGCGTCGCCCGTGTCACCGCCAGGCGGCTGTACCTTGCTGCCATCCATGATTTTCATCTGGCCGGCAGTGATCACCTGGTCACCGGCTGCCAGTCCCGAA
>JASFVM010000326.1:0-3308 GCA_050049835.1 Gammaproteobacteria bacterium | reverse complement strand
TCTCTCTCCTTTTTCAAGTGCACGCCTGTTGAGCCTGTTAAAGCCTTCCCTGGGCATGAAAACCTCACCGCGCACCTCAAGCAGGGACGGATAACCTTTGCCTGTTAGCCGGAGCGGCACGGCGTGAATGGTTTTAACATTCTGGGTAACATCTTCACCGGTCGCACCGTCTCCCCTGGTTGCCGCTTGCACAAACAGGCCGTCTTGATACACGAGACTGACGGCAAGACCATCCAGCTTGGGTTCAGCATTGAAATCCAGCTCTTCTTCACTTCCAAGTCGATCGCGTATACGCCGGGCAAACGCTTCAAGCTCGTGTTCACTGAATACATTGTCCAGCGACAACATCGGGATACGATGTGTAACTTGAGAAAAAGACTTGAGTGGCTGTTCACCGACCCGTTGCGTCGGCGAATCTGGCGTGATCAGATCGGGGTGTTTATTTTCGAGCTGCTGCAGCTCGCGATACAGGCGGTCGTATTCGCTGTCCGGTATTTCAGGATTATCCAGCACATAGTACAGATAGGAGTGACGATTCAGTTGCTCGCGCAGTTTCTTTATGCGCAGTGCGTCAGTTTGTGCGTCGCCTTCACTTCTAGTTCTTGCCATCAAAGGAAGCCGCTATATTACGATACTCTTCAACAACGGATTCTGTCATCGGTTGCCGGCGCCTGTCACAAAGTCGCGCTTCAAGTACTTCCGCCATGCGGTGTGCTGTTTGCAGCATTTCATTGAATGCACCACTGGCATCTGACGGCCCGGGCAATTGCATGAAAAGGGAAATACCCGGCGTCTGCAGCTCATGAATGCTGGCGGGATCAAAACTGCCCGGTTTCACCATATTAACCATGCTGAATAGCGGCTGGTTGTTTTCATCCATGCGGTGATAAATATTCATTTCACCGAAGGCCATATTATTGGCGTGCGCCACACTGTTAATGCTCTTGCCGGACAGATTTGAACCTTCACGCGCCAGAATACTAAGCACCAACACGGTTTCAGCCAGTTCGGGCTCTGCCTGCGGTTCTGGCTCGGAATGATCTTCAGCCGGTGTTTCAGGCTCGAACTCTTGCCCGGTTATGGACTCAGTGTCATCAACAGCAAACGGTTCCGCTTCCTGAGTATACGGCTCATCATGACCGGTTGCGACTGGCTGCCTGTCTACATCCAGTTCAATATCATCATTGTTGCGCGCAATGATGCGGACCTCTCCGACACCTTCCTCCAGGTCGTCCCAGTGAGTGGCATTGAGCTCCGGCAGATCTTCTGCCAGCTCATCATCGTCCTGATAAAAATCACGTTTGTTCTTTCTACTGATCAGGTAAACAACGATAATAATAAGAATACCGACAGCGAGCAGTATCCAGCGAAAATTATCCATCTCTTATCAGCGAATGTTACACGGCAGCCATGGTTGCCGCTTCTGCGACATCAACAGAGACAAGACGTGATACACCTGCTTCACGCATGGTGACACCACTGAGCTGCTCTGACAATTCCATGGTTGTCTTGTTATGGGTTATGTAGATGAACTGTACCGCATCCGACATTTCCTTGACAAGCTGACAGAAACGTCCGACGTTGGCTTCATCGAGCGGTGCATCGACCTCATCGAGAATACAGAATGGCGCCGGGTTCAGTTCAAAAATCGCGAATACCAGCGCGACAGCTGTCAGCGCTTTCTCACCGCCAGACATTAAATGAATATTGGTGATGCGCTTGCCCGGAGGTCGTGCCATTACCGTGATGCCGGTGCTCAGCAAGTCATCGCCTGTCATTTCCAGGTAGGCGGCGCCGCCGCCGAACAGGCGCGGGAACTTGTCCTTGAGTTTGCCATTAATGTGATCGTAGGTCTCCTTGAAACGTGTACGCGTTTCCTTGTCTATCTTGGCAATGGCATTTTCAAGCGTTTCCAGGGCTGCAGATACGTCAGCATGCTGCTCATCGAGATACTTTTTGCGTTCCTGCTCTTCCTGATACTCGTCGATGGCTGCAAGGTTGATTGGCCCCAGACGCGAAATACGCCGGCCAATTTCCGCCACTTTCTCTGTCCAGTCAGCGCTGCTGGCATCTGCTTCCAGTGTTGCCAGCAATTCTTCGGGTTTATTGCCGGTTTCCTGCAACTGTTCAACAGCCGTCTTGCTGCGTACCCGCAGTTCCTGGCTGTCAAGTTTCATTTGTTCGAGCTTGCCACGCACTTCCTGGCTATGCTGCTCGTGTCCACTGCGATCTGCTTCCAGTTCGCGCAACTGCGCCGTTATGTTTTCAACGGATCTTCTTGCTTCAGCCAGCGACTCTTCTGCGATTAGCCGCTTTTCCAGCAACCGTTTCAACTTCTGTTCCAGCTCTTCGATCGGTTCACCGGATTTTTCCAGCACCGACTTGAGTTCTTCCATACGTTTCTGCTGGGCTTGCTGGTTATGCGTCAGACGCTGGATATTGAACTCGAGGCTTTGTTTGCGTGTATTCATGCCTTCAATACGTACAGCCAGTGTCTGTAACTGTTCTCGTTGCTGTTGCAATACCAGCCTGTGCTGCTGCACCTCATCACGCAGGGCATCGCGCTGTCCGGAAAGCTGTTCGCGTTTCACGCCCAACTGTTCCAGCAGTTCGACAGATTCATTGCGGCGTGCTTTTGCCTGCTCTATGGATGTGTTTTCTTCGCCGATTTGCTGCTCGATTTCGGCATATTCCTCGGCAAGATTCTGGCCATGCTTGCTGACATGTTCCTGCCTGGATTTGTGGGCATTGATTCTTGACTGAACATCGTTCAGCTCACCATGCTTGAGGTTGAGTTCCTTCTGTACCTCCTCGCGTCGCTGTTCGTACGACTGTAACTGCTGGCGTTCTTCATTAAGTTTTGCATTCAGCTGTGCAACGGCCTGTTCAAGTTCGACCAGCTGCTGCTTGATTTCGCGAATATCATGCTCTCGCGAAAGCACGCCCTGCTTGGCTTCCTGGTCACGCGAAATCCGTAACCAGTTCCTGCCTATCCAGATGCCATCCGGCGTAATAACGCTTTCCCCTTGTGCCAGAGAGGCACGCATCGATAATGCCGAGTCGAGGTTATCGGCTGTGCGAATGCCATGCATGAATTGATCGAGTTCGAGAGCGGATTTGACCTTTTCCAGCAACAAACCCGATGCAGCCGCCTGGCTGCCTGCTGATGAATGGCTGGTTTCCACCAGTGACAGGTTACTCTTGTCGAGCTCATCCAGTGTTCGACTGAGGCTGTCTATTTCGTCAACACAGACCGCTTCCAGGGTATCACCCAGCACGGTTTCAACAGCATTTTCCCAGCCTGATTC
>JASFVM010000324.1:0-3311 GCA_050049835.1 Gammaproteobacteria bacterium | reverse complement strand
AGACCCTTGTAGTCGTCCAGTTCTTCTGCCTCGAAACCGGCCCGCGCCATATACATGACGATACCGAATCCACCCAGCGACATGATGGCATACGCCAGGGTGTAGAACATCGCCGAGGAATAACCGTCGGCGGTTCCGGCGAGGATACCCAGCAGGATAAAACCGACATGGGATATCGTCGAATAAGCCAGCATGCGCTTGATATTGGCCTGCGCAATCGCAATGATATTACCCGCGGCCATGGACAACACCGCAAGAATAACCAGCATCATTTGCCAGTCGGCATGCAGGCCGCCCATGCCTTCAACCAGCAAACGCATAATCATCGCGAAACCGGCGATTTTTGGTGCCGAGCTGATATAAGCCGTGACCACCGTCGGTGCGCCCTGGTACACATCAGGTATCCACATATGGAACGGTACCGCACCCAGTTTGAATGCCAGTGCCACGACGATGAACACCAGCGCAAATACCAGCCCGAGCTGGGTTGCACTACCACCCTCGACTGATGCCACTGCATTGGCAACATCGGCAATCGCCAGGCTGCCGGACAGGCCGTAAAGGATCGACATGCCATAGAGCAGCATGCCGGAAGCGATGGCGCCCAGCACAAAGTATTTCATTGCCGCTTCCGAGGCATTGCCGTTATCCCGATCGAAAGCAACCATGGCGTACAGACACAACGACATCAGCTCGAGGCCAAGATAAAGCAACAGCATATTGCTGGCTGATACCATGATCATCATCCCGAGCACACCAAACAGGCCGAGTACATAGAACTCGCCTTTGAAGATATTTCGGTCGCGTAGATAGTCCCTGGAATAAACGAAGATAACGAAGGTGATCGCCAGGATGAACAGCTTCAATGTATCAGCCAGCTGATCCTGGACAAACATATCGTTGAAGGCCATGACACGCTGATCGGCCTCGCCCAGCGAAACCAGCGATGCGGTTACCAGCAAGGTCAGCTGGGAAATCAGATAGGTCAGGTTTCTTCTGTTGTCTTCAATAAATACATCAACAACCAGGACTACGCAGGCCATTACCAGCAGAAAAATCTCGGGCCAGGTTATTGCAATATTAAGTGCGTCTAGTGTCATTGTTATTTCCAGTAGCTACAGCATGAGCCTTTCAACTCAGTCAATTACAGTTTCGAAACAGCAACATGCTGCAGCAGGTTTTCAATAGATGCGTGCATGACATCAACCAGCGGCGCAGGCCACAGGCCCAGCATCAGTACCGCAACCGCCAGGGTTGCCATGATAATGAACTCACGCGAGTTCAGATCTTGCAGGGCGCGTACATTTTCATTGGCTACTTCGCCGTAGAACACACGCTTGACCATCCACAGGGTATAAGCGGCACCCAGTATCAGCGTGGTAGCTGCCAGGAACGCGTACCAGAAATTGGCATGAAAGCTGGCAATGATTACCATGAATTCACCGACAAATCCCGAGGTACCGGGCAAACCGGCATTCGACATCGCGAAGAACACCGCAAAGGCTGCAAATATCGGCATGGTGTTGACAACGCCACCGTAGTCATTGATCTGGCGCGTATGCATGCGGTCATACAACACACCGATCATCAGGAAGAGCGCGCCGCTGATAAAGCCGTGAGAAATCATCTGGATCATGGCGCCTTCCACGGCCAGCACCGCACCACCCTGGTTGGCATTGGCAGGATTGCTCCATATCTGGAAGACGATAAAAATACCCAGGGTAACGAAACCCATGTGCGCAATCGATGAATAGGCGACCAGCTTTTTCATGTCGCGCTGTACCAGCGCGACAAAACCGATATAGACCACGGCAACCAGTGACATCAGGATAATCAGCCAGTCCAGTGACTGGCTGGCATCCGGCGTAATCGGCAAACTGAAGCGCAGGAAACCGTAGCCGCCAATCTTCAGCATGATTGCCGCCAGGATAACGGAACCGCCCGTAGGTGCTTCCACGTGCGCGTCAGGCAACCAGGTATGCACTGGCCACATCGGGACCTTGACCGCGAATGCCATCAGGAACGACAGGAAGATCAGGGTCTGTTCGGTGCTGTCCAGCTTCAGCGTATGCATATCGAGAATTGAAAAACTGTCGCCCTGGTAGTACATGTAGATTAATGACACCAGCATCAGCACGGAACCGATAAAGGTATAAATAAAGAACTTGATCGTCGCGTATACCCTGCGCTCGCCCCCCCATATACCGATAATGATGAACATCGGTATTAACATGCCTTCCCAGAATACATAGAAGAAGATTGAATCCAGCGCCGAGAACACACCGATCATCAGGCCTTCCATAATCAGGAAAGCGGCGAAGTACTGCGACACTTTCTTCTGGATGACTTCCCAGCCGGCAATGATGACCAGAATCGTGGTGAATGTCGTCAGGATGATCAATGGCATGGAGATACCATCTATACCCAGGTGATAGTAGATATTGAAAACACTGATCCATTCGTACTTTTCAACAAACTGCATACTGGCTGTAGTTGAATCAAACCCGGTGTAAAGGCCCAGGCTGAGAATAAAGGTCACAACAGACACCACCAGTGCCAGGCGACGTACGCCCTGCGTATCCCCCTTGTCACCTGTGAGCAATACTGCGAGACCGCCAAGAATAGGAGTCCACACTGTCAGGCTTAGCAATGGCCAATCGGCGTTCATAGTTAACTTTATATCCTTAAATAATTACAAAAAGAGTGAGCAGCATCAGTACGCCAATGATCATGGCGAAGGCATAGTGATACAGCAGCCCGGTTTGTATATGGCGGACCACAGTGGAGAACCAGGCAACCAGTTTTGCCGAACCGTTGACAAATAGCCCGTCAATAAAGACAACGTCGCCATACTGCCATAAACGGTTGCCCAGGCCGCGGCTGCCACCGCCAAAAGCCCACTCGTTGAATTCGTCGAAGCCGTACTTGCGATCAAGTATGTTGTAGATAAGCGCAAAACGTTTACGCGTCTGTTCAGCAATAGCGGGGTTCTTGATGTAGATAAACCAGGCGGTAAATACACCCAGCGCTGCCAGATAGAATGCCGGCCCGGCAAAGCCATGCTCGATGAACGACCAGGCGCCATGGAAATGCTCGCCAACCCTGGCCAGTGCTTCATGGGCCTCATGCACCACAATCACACCGGCGAAGTAATCGCCGAACAACATTGAACCAATGGTAAAGCCGCCAATCAACACAGAGGGAATCGCAAGCGCAATCAGAGGTCCCGTCACCACCCACGGTGTTTCATGCAAGTGCTTGCGGGTATGCTCATCCATGCGCTCTTCGCCGTGGAACACCATGAAAAACAT
>JASFVM010000325.1:0-3311 GCA_050049835.1 Gammaproteobacteria bacterium | reverse complement strand
GAGCAATATGCCCGCACCCTGTCGCCGACATTGCGTCAGGACGGCCGACGTTTGATACTTGAAGGCGTCACTTCCATTGAAGAAGTGCTGCGCGTCAGCAGGGAAGACTGAAGAACAGTGCATGATAATAATATGCAATTAATACCCGGATACAGACACAACCGTCATAAGTCAGCGAAAGCAGTGCAGCGCAGCCACATCACTGTCTTCTCCTCGCCCCTCGCCCCTCGCCCCTCGTCCCTGTTTTAAAAATGGGTGCCTTCGAATACGTCGTTCTTGATGAAAAAGGCCGTGAGCGCAAGGGCGTCGCCGAGGGCGACACTGCACGACAGGTGCGCCAGAACCTCAGGGATAAAGGCCTTATCCCGCTGCAGATCACTGCAGCCAGTCAAAAGGGCCGCGACCAGTCCAGCAAAGCTGCCCACTCTTCCTCGCGTTTGTTTCAGCGCGGCATCAGCACCACCGAACTGGCCTTGATCACCCGCCAGATGGCTACCCTGGTACAGGCCTCGCTACCACTGGATGAAGTGTTGACCGCCATAGCCAACCAGTCGGAAAAGCAGCGTATCCGAGGCATGATGTATGCCGTGCGCGCCAAGGTGATGGAAGGCCATACACTGGCTGCCGGTCTTGGCGAGTTCCCCAAAGTGTTTTCGGATCTGTTTCGCGCCACCGTCGATGCGGGTGAAAGATCGGGCCATCTTGATACCGTGCTGGAAAGGCTGGCCGACTACACCGAAAGCCAGCAGGAGCTGCAGGGCAAGGTACGACAGGCGCTGATTTACCCCGCTTTCCTTACCGTTTTCGCGATCGCTATCGTGATTTTCCTGATGACCAATATCGTACCCCAGGTCGTGTCGGTGTTCGAGGATATCGGCCAGGAACTGCCGGGCCTGACCCGGGCATTGATTGCGATCAGCGATTTTGTCATCGCTTACGGGGTTTACCTGCTTATCCTTGTCATTGCGCTGATCATCGGCATCAGGGTCTTGCTGAAAAAACCCCAATATCGCCTGCGTTATCATCGCTCGCTGCTCAGAATCCCGATCATTCAGAAGCTGGTTCGCGGCCTCAATACCGCCCTGTTTACCCGCACCTTCAGCATCCTCACAGGCAGTGGAGTGACTGTGCTCGAAGCAATGAGAATCTCGGCGCAGGTGGTTGCCAACCTGCCGATGCGCAATGCCATTCTGGAAGCAACTGAACGGGTACGCGAGGGCTCGGGTATCAAGAAATCGCTTGATCACAGCAGACTGTTCCCGCCGATGACACTGCAGCTGATTGCCAGCGGGGAGAACAGCGGCAACCTTGAAGAAATGCTGGATCGTGCCGCCACCCAGCTGGAACGCGAACAGGTCACCCTGATTGCCTATATTGTCGGCATCTTCGAGCCGGCCATCATCCTGACCATGGGCGTTCTGGTGCTGATGATCGTGTTAGGGATTCTGCTGCCGATTTTTGACCTTAATCAACTGGTGAAGTAGATGCAGCAGTCTGGTTAGAAATACCGCCGCCAGGCCGGCCAGTGCTCCGTATAAATGCGCCTCAACCAGGACACGGCCACCGGTCATTTCTTCCGAGCCGGGCAAGGCGCCATTCATGTACTCCCAGAACAGCTTGCCCGAGAGCAGCAGCACCAGCACATAGCCACTGAAGGGATAATAACGAATCTCGCGTATAGCTCCATATAAAAAAAGCCCGTGCAACACGCCGGACAAACCCACATACCAGATCAGTTCCGGGTGCAGCCAGTAGAGCCCGAGGCTGATCACGATGGCACTGAACAGCAGCACAAACAGCCAGTCGAAAAGATTGCCGTAGGAACTGAAAAATACGGCCACAATCAGCAAACCCGCCATATTCAGCCCCCAGTGCATCCAGTTGAGATGAACCAGGTGACCGGTCAGCAGCAGCAAGTAATTGCCCTGCTCGATCAAATCCCGGTCGAACTGGAGGGTGCTAACCAGGCCAGCGGACTGTAAACTGAAACAGGTGACAAACAGGAGCAGCCACAGTATGTGGTTCCATTGTGCAGATATCCTGTTTTTTATAGGCACTTGTATGCGCATTTGTTATCATCCTGCACAATATTTGAATTTGCACCTGCGTTACTGCAACTCTACCCCGTTACCTGCAGTTTCGCAAAACACTGGAGCTGTAGCAGTGAATAAAACAAGTCTGTCTCAACAGGGCTTCACCCTGATCGAAATCATGGTTGTCGTTGTTATCCTGGGCATTCTCGCCAGCGTGATCGCACCCAGAATCATGGACAACCCCGACAAGGCCCGTGTTTCCAAGGCCAAGCATGATATCAATGCCCTGGAAAGCGCGCTGGACGTTTACCGCCTGGATAATTTTGTCTACCCGACAACTGACCAGGGACTCGAGGCGCTGGTGACACAACCAACGACATCACCTGAACCGCCGAACTGGAAACAGGGCGGTTACATCAAACGCCTGAAAAAAGATCCGTGGGGAAACGATTATCTCTACCTCAATCCGGGCCAGCATGGCGAGATTGACATCTACTCACTGGGTGCAGATGGTGCCCCGGGTGGGGATGGCATCAATACTGACATTGGTTCCTGGGACACTGAATAAAGCCGTTTTGGCCAGACCCGGCGGCCGAACATCGCTGCAGCCATTAACAGAACGCGGTTTCAGCCTGCTCGAGCTGCTGGTTGTCATCGTCATTATTGCCATACTGTTCACGTTTACAACACTCGCGATTCGCGGAACCTCGCCCGAGGAACTGATTCAAACTGAAGCACAGAGACTGGATCGCCTGATTCAGCTTGCGCTGGAAGAGGCCATACTCAGGGGCACTGAATACGGTCTTGAATTCAAACCCGACAGTTACCGCTTTCTGCTTTTTATTGAAAATACCTGGCAACCGCTGGAGGATGACAAATTGTTGCGGCAGCGACAGCTGCCCGAAAGCATGGAGTTCGAGCTGGAAATTGAACAGATCGATGTTCTGGTAGAAAAACAGTCAGATGACAGTGAAAGTGAAGATGAAGACAGGCCCGATCCCCAGGTGTTCATTCTGTCCAGCGGCGAGATCACGCCCGAATTCAGCGTACGCCTGGTCATGCCGGGTGTCGCAACCAGCTACATTGTCTCGGGCACTATAAATGGCGAACACAATGCAGAACTCAGTGAGTTCTAGAACCTGCGGCAACAGCAGGGGCTTTACTCTGCTCGAAGTGCTGGTGGCCCTCACCATCATCTCGCTGGCCCTGGGAGCCCTGATCAGTACTTCCGGCAGTCATGCCAGCAGTGCCGGCTATCTGAAACAGAAAACCATTGCC
>JASFVM010000064.1:0-10444 GCA_050049835.1 Gammaproteobacteria bacterium | reverse complement strand
CGGCATCAACACTGAAGCTCTGCCGCTGACGGATGCCATCAATGCGGAAGTTATCGCCCGGCCTTCCCGCTGCAATCATATCGAGCACATCAGCCGTGTCCTTGATTGCAGTATGGTTAATGTGGGTAATGATGTCGCCCACTTCCAGGCCGGCCTTGTCACCCGGCCCGTCTGCATCAACGCCGGTGATCAATACGCCCTGGATTTCCAGGCCGATACTCTGCAGGGTCTGTAATGGTACGTTCTGTCCTTCGACCCCGAGCCAGCCACGAATGACATAGCCGTTTTCCGTAATCTGGTTCATCACGTCAGTCACAAGATCGATCGGAATGGCAAAGCCGATACCGTTGAAGTTACCGGTTTCTGTGTAGATCAGGGAGTTGATGCCGACAATTTCGCCTTGAGTATTGATCAATGCCCCGCCCGAGTTGCCCGGATTGATGGCAGCATCGGTCTGGAGGAAGTTTTCATAGGTGTTCTGGCTGACCTGGCTGCGTCCGGTGGCACTGATAATACCCTGCGTAACTGTCTGCCCGATCCTGAACGGATAGCCAATCGCGAGTACAACATCACCAATTTTCAGATCGTGCAAACGGGCAACTTTGATTTCTGGCAGCTTATCCAGCTCGATTTTTAATACCGCAAGGTCTGTGTCGGGGTCAGTGCCGACAAGTTCAGCTTCTGCTGAGCGGCCATCACTGAGCTTGACGAGGATTTTCTCGGCTTTGGCGATGACGTGGTGATTGGTAATCACAAAACCGCGCTTGTCGAGTATCACACCCGAGCCGGAGCTGTTGCGCAATCTGGTTTCTGTCAGGTTGGGCAGGTGCTTGCCGAATATCTGTTCCAGCTGGCGGCGTGACTTCTCCTCAATCGGTACTTCCACCAGGCTCTGTACATAGAGTGTGACAACAGCTGGCGCTGCCTTGCTGACAGCATCAGAGTAAGTTTGCGGCGGATCTCCCGCTTGCGGACTGAGTCTTACCCAGTCGAGATCGGGTATTTCTATTTTGCCCTGCACGAACAGTACCGCAAGACCGGCGATTATGCCGACCAGTACCCAGAGCAAAATGTATTGAATAGTGCCGTTTTTCTTCATTAGTTGCGAGTGCGTATCATTATGTTTTTGCAGGAATTATTACAAAAAACTTGGATATTAGCGCAAGTTGATATATCCTATGCGCGCTTTTAGCATGCCAGTTTTTTTGCACTTTGCTGGCCAAGGCACTGATTGTAAGCACATGACAAAGTTTTTAATAGTGTTTGAAGTCCTGCTTGCAAGTCCCGAATTTTCTTACGCGGAGATTTATACATGTCTACTGACGTTGTAGATAAGGGCAAGCGTCGCTTTCTGACAGCAGCTACATCAGTCGTAGGTGCAGTTGGAGCCGGTTTCGTCGCTGTTCCTTTCATAGCTTCCTGGATGCCAAGTGAGCGCGCCAAAAATGCCGGCGCTCCTGTCGAGGCAGATATCAGCAAACTCGAAGAAGGCCGTATGTTGATTGTTGAATGGCAGAGCAAGCCGGTATGGATTGTGCGTCGTTCGCAACAGATGCTGGAAAACCTGCCCAAACTGGATGATAAATTGCGTGATCCTGCATCCGAAAACGCTGACCAGCAACCGGAATATGCACAGAACGAGCTCCGTTCACGCAAGCCCGAAATACTGGTGCTGATAGGTATCTGTACACACCTGGGTTGTTCACCGACATACCGTCCTGACATTGCACCGGCTGACCTTGGTGAAGACTGGCTCGGTGGCTTCTTCTGTCCCTGTCACAGCTCGCGCTTCGATTTGGCGGGTCGCGTATTCAAGGGTGTACCTGCACCAACGAACCTGGTAGTACCCCCTCACTATTATCTGACTGACAATACCATTCTGGTAGGTGAAGACGGAGGTGCTGCATAATGGGCAAATTAATCGGATGGATTGATGACCGTTTCCCGCTGATGAAAATGTGGAACGAGCATCTGGCTGAATACTATGCACCCAAGAACTTCAACTTCTGGTATTACTTCGGTTCACTCGCACTGCTGGTGCTGGTGATCCAGATCGTATCAGGCATATTCCTTGTTATGCACTACAAGCCGGATGCCGAGCTTGCGTTTGCATCGGTTGAGTACATCATGCGCGATGTGCCCTACGGCTGGTTGATCCGTTACATGCATTCTACCGGTGCTACGGCATTCTTTATCGTTGTCTACCTGCATATGCTGCGTGGTCTGATGTACGGTTCCTACAAAAAGCCGCGTGAACTGATCTGGCTGTTTGGTATGTTTATTTACCTGGCATTGATGGCCGAGGCGTTCATGGGTTACCTGCTGCCATGGGGTCAGATGTCATACTGGGGCGCACAGGTGATCATTTCACTGTTTGGCGCTATTCCGGTTATCGGCGATGATCTGACACTGTGGATTCGCGGTGACTTCGTTATCTCAGATGCAACCCTGAACCGCTTCTTTTCACTGCATGTAATTGCGTTGCCACTGGTTCTTATCTTCCTGGTGGTTGCTCATATTCTTGCGCTGCACGAAGTGGGTTCCAATAATCCGGACGGTGTTGAGATCAAGAAGAACAAGGATGAAAAAGGCATTCCGCTGGACGGCATTCCATTCCATCCGTACTACACCGTAAAAGACATTGTCGGTGTTGTTGTATTCCTGTTCTTCTTTGCCACAGTCATGTTCTTCTTTCCTGACGGCGGTGGTTACCTGCTGGAGCATGCCAACTTTGTTGCGTCCGATCCCCTGAAGACGCCCGAGCATATCGCACCTGTGTGGTACTTCACTCCGTTCTATGCAATTTTGCGTGCAGTACCGGACAAGCTGATGGGTGTTGGAGCGATGGGCGCAGCCATAGTCTTGTTGTTCTTCATGCCATGGATAGACCGCTGCAAGGTCAAGTCGATCCGTTACCGTTCGAACATCTACAAGATCAATCTCGCTGTATTTGTAGTCAGCTTTGTTGTGCTGGGCTGGCTGGCAATGCAGCACGTGACTTCAACCATTACCTTGCTGTCACAGGTGTTCTCATTGCTCTATTTTGGCTTCTTCATCGTATTGTTTATTACCTCCAAGAATGAGGAAACCAAACCAGTACCGGATAGGGTTACATAATGAAAAAACAGATCCTGACATTAGTATTAAGCGTGCTGCCGACATTTGCCTTTGCCGCCGGCGGTGGTGTACATCTTGATTCTGCGCCAATCGATATTTCTGATATGGAGTCGGTAGAGCGTGGTGCCAAGCACTTCGTTGATTACTGCTTCAGCTGTCATGAAGCCAGCTACATGCGTTATAACCGCATTGCTCGGGACACGGGTATGACGGATGCGGAACTGCGTGAAAACCTGATTTTCACGACTAATGAAGATGGCGAACCAACAAAAGTGGGTTCCCTGATGAAAGTAGCGATGACAGAAGACTATGCCAGGAAGGCCTTCGGCGGTCCTGTGCCTGATCTGACATTGACATCCAGAGCCCGTGGCGCTGACTGGCTGTATACCTACCTGCGTACCTTCTATCTTGATCCGTACCGTCCAACAGGAGTGAACAACCTGGTATTCCCCGATGTTGGTATGCCACACGTGCTTTCTTCGCTGCAGGGCTTGCAGAAAGCCGTGTACAAGACCGAAACACACCAGGGCGTAGCAGTCGAGCACGTTGATCATCTGGAACTTGTGCAGCCAGGCAGCATGACAACGGAAGAGTATGATGCATTCGTTGCAGACCTGGTCAACTTCATGGTTTACCTGGGTGAGCCCGTACAGAACGAACGCAGAAGTCTTGGTGTCAAGGTTCTGATTTTCCTGGTTATCTTCTTCGTGGTTGCGTATCTGTTGAAGAAGGAATACTGGAAAGACGTACACTAAACACTGTCGCGTAAAAAAACACATAACAATTCAGCAACAGTGAGTGATTAAACAATATGAATTTATATTCAACAGCGACATCCATTTATTGCCACAGAACACGCATTGTTCTGGCTGAGAAAGATATCGCGCACGAATGCATTATTGTTGATCCCAGGAGTCTGCCGGAAGACCTGATTGACCTGAATCCTTATAGCAGCCTGCCAACACTGGTGGACCGTGACCTGGTGTTGTATAACTCGCGCGTCATAATGGAGTACCTGGAAGAGCGTTTCCCTCATCCTCCTTTGATGCCGGTCGGACCGGTTGCCAGGGCGCAGACACGGCTTGCGTTGTTCCGTGTCGAGAGTGACTGGTATCCGCTGGCTGATATCATCGAAACAAAAGGTGAAAAGGCGGTTGCCAAGGCACGCAAGGAACTGATGGAAAGTATCGCGGCATCTGCAGATGTATTTGCCGCCATGCCTTATTTCCTCAGCGAGGAATTCTCACTGGTGGATGCCAGTATTGCCCCGCTACTGTGGCGCCTGCCGCACTACGGCATCGAGTTACCCAAGGCGGCCAGGGCCATACAGAAATACGCGGACCGTATTTTTGACCGGGACGGCTTCCAGCTGAGCCTCACCGAGGGCGAGCGCGAGTTAAGGCTTTAAGCTGCGGAAATATTGCCGCAACCACACAAGACACGGAGTTCCCGGCCAGGTCCGGTGCATCCATAATCAATCACCATTATTGCTGTTACGGCCTGTGCGCTGTGGCTCAAATGCTGATTTCCCTTGCTGACTGCGTAATGCTGCCGGATACGCTAGAATATTCTCTATGACTTCCAGCCGACCCTACCTTGTTCGAGCAATGTATCAGTGGATAGTTGATAATGGCATGACGCCTCACCTGCTCGTAAACGCTGAATTTCCGGGCTGCATGGTGCCTGCAGGACATATCAACGATGGCAAGATTGTGTTGAATATTGCTCCGATGGCTGTTCAGAGCCTGACGCTGGGCGACGGCGAGGTCACTTTCAGTGCGCGTTTCGGTGGCAAGGCCGAAGCTATTCTTGTACCTGTACAGGCGATACTTGCGGTTTATGCCCGTGAGAACGGTCAGGGCATGATGTTCTCGGAAGATGACCAGCCCGAGCACTCATCGGGTAATGGTCCGGATGATGGTCCGGAGCCGGATCCGGATAAACCCAGGCCTAACCTGAGAGTCGTAAAGTAGCTCAAGCAGCAGTTTAATCATTAACGGCCGGGACTGGATCAGAAGGTTTACTGCCCCAGCAGCTGGTGATCGACCAGGTCACAGATGCAGTGAATGGCGAGCAGGTGCACTTCCTGTATACGTGCAGTTGAATCCGAAGGCACACGTATTTCCACATCATCGGATGTTAGCAGGGAAGCCATATCGCCACCCTGTTTTCCGCTGAGTGCGATAACGTGCATCTCGCGTTCATGTGCTGCATCGATGGCGCGATTGACATTCGCCGAGTTCCCGCTGGTACTGATCGCCAGCAGAATATCACCCGGTTGACCGAGCGCGCTTACCTGCTTGGAAAATATCTGGTCATAGCTGTAGTCATTCGCTATCGATGTCAGTGTTGAGCTGTCGGTGGTCAGAGCGACCGCTGGCAGTCCCGGTCGCTCCATTTCAAAACGATTCAGCATTTCCGAAGAAAAGTGCTGGGCATCACCGGCCGAACCACCATTGCCGCAAGAAAGCACCTTGCCACCGCCGAGCAGACACTGGGTGATCATTTGTGCTGCAGTCGCCAGCGGTTCGGCCAGCAGATCAGCCGCAATCTGTTTGGTGCTGATGCTTTCCTGAAAATTCTGATTGATACGACTGATTAAATCCATGGTATGGAAGTACCCTAAAATGCGTTCTTGATCCACTCGAAAGAATAATTACATGATCCATTATTCTGGATCATCCCGGTCATCGCAACCACATCAAAACGACCCTGTGTTAAATGCGTTTCCTGTTGCAGGTACTGTTCTGCCGTGAGACGGAGCTTCTCCTGCTTACCGGGTGTAATGCTTTCCAGTGCGCCGCCAAACGCATTGTCTTTGCGGTAGCGCACTTCAATAAATACGACGGTGTTGCTGTCTTGCATAACCAGGTCAAGCTCGCCACGGCGGCCATGATAGTTTTTGTCGAGCAACTTCAGACCCTGTTGCTGCAGGTATTTGCAGCATGCCAGCTCCGCATGCT
Source organism: Gammaproteobacteria bacterium (assembly GCA_050049835.1). Classification (GTDB taxonomy): domain Bacteria; phylum Pseudomonadota; class Gammaproteobacteria; order SZUA-229; family SZUA-229; genus JABDQW01. The sequence continues at coordinate 4,364 of JASFVM010000064.1, read as the reverse complement.
GACCGCGGTCACGACTTGCCTGTGTCATCGCGCGGACTCGGAGTGGGCAGTATGGTCAGGTCAAGGTACACGGGTACGCCATTCCTGAATTGTGCCCAGAGTAATTCACGGTGCAGACGCTGGTTCTCATCAATGGAAATATTACCGGTCTCACCGGAGAATCGCGCGTAGTCATGTGACTGCAGGTATTTAAGGTTATGTACGATGTTGTAAGCGTCTACGCCGAGTGCAAACAGGCGTGTATAAACACGCTGGTCTTTCCAGGTGGTGTCGAAACTTGTCTTGAAGACGTCATTCGAAGCCAGGGTCCACGGCAGGTCACAGAAGATCACACCATCAAGATCGCGGTCGGCATTCCTGTCCACACTGCCACTGTAGATATGGGAGGTTGCGTACACCGGCAGGTCACCTGCATGATGAAACTTCAGAGCCGGAATAATACCTCTTGCCTCACGGTGCGTACCGGCAAGAAAAATCATGTCGATATCCTGCCTGCGGTAGGGCATGAAATTGAGTTTTGTCCCAAGGATATGTTGCAGATCCTGGAGTCGGGCATAACTGTCGTCAAGGTTGAACAGCGTCTTTATCTGGCGCGAATAGTCGTCGACATTGGTAGGGTATTGCTGGGTGGTCAGCACTGAACCACCCAGCTCCTCAAAGCGTGATGTAAATGCTGCGAGCAAGCGCCGCCCCCAGTCGCTGTTCGGTACCAGTGCTGCGGCTGTTGTATGGTTGTCACGTATTGCGAGCTCAGCCACTTGCCGGGCTTCGTCTTCAGGCAACAGGCCAAACTGATACAGATTGTCAGACAGGCTCAACGGGTTCTCGGCATAGTTGAGAGTGAGTATGGGGATCTCAAGGTTGCTTTCCTGGGCAAGCTTGTTGATGCTGGTTTTATCCAGCGGTCCGATAATGTAGCTTGCACCATCAAGAATGGCCTGTTGATACAGTTCATAGAAACTGTAGTTTTCATCACTGGTGTCATAGAAGCGCAACAAGGGCTTCTCCAGGCTGGTCTGTTTGTACCATGCTGTCAGGATGCCGCCCTGGATAGCGTCGGAAACGCTTTTGTATTTGCCCTGCATAGGCAGCATGACGGCAATGTTTGTCGCCGGTGTAAACGCTTGCTGGTATTCGTCAAGCAGCTTGTCGATGAACAGGTTGCTGACAGGATGGTCCGGGTAGCGTGTACCCCAGTCAAGAATCCTGTCCTGCATTGCACTGATATCAGTTTGCGCGCTCCGCAACTGGCGCGCCAGGTCTATCCAGCCTCTTATCGTTGCATTGTCAGAGCTCGAGGGGGACAGGCTGGTGTCCGGGGCGCGTTGCAATGCGGCCCAGATCGCTTCATGGTTTTCCTCCTTTTCTTCCACGGCCTCAAGGTAACGATCAAGCTCAACCCGTATGCGCACAGCTTCCAGTGGATAGCCCAGAGCAAGATTGGCATCGGCGCTTATTTTTTTCGCCTCGATGTATTGTGGCAGGGGCAGCTCTTTCAGTGCGGGTAGCAGCTCGAGTGCCTGTCTTGGATTTTCGTTGGCCAGGGCTATCTTTGCTGCCAACAGGTTTATCTGGTGCTGTCGGCTGCGTGCACTGGTTTCTGCATCAAGTGTCTGCAGCTGGCTTTTCGCCAGTTGCAAGTCGCCGCGTTCATAGAGCAATTCAGCCGCTTTCAGTAGATACTGCTCGCGCTGCTTGCCGCTGCTCTCGCTGGCAAGACCAATATAATCCTCAGCTGTCATTTCGTCAGATTCAGCTTCCTGGGGCGAATCGGACTGGGAGCGAACGGCATCGGAAATGATCTCATCGACACTTTTTTCCGGCCCGGTTGCACAGGCGGTAACAAGTGCAAGCAGGCAGATAGATATGAGGCGGGTATACGATTTCAAAATATGAGTCTGGACAAGTTAATCAATAAGTTAGAGTATTGCACACGGGGTCGGGTGTATTCTACAACAGCCTGCCAGAGTTACGAGCAGAAAGTGCATTAAACAGGGTATACAGTGTCAAATCAAACAGAAAACCCAGCCGCGCTCTATCTGGTTGCCACGCCTATTGGCAATCTTGGCGATATCAGCGCCCGCGCCATTGAGACATTGCAATCGGTAGCGCTGATCGCGGCTGAAGATACGCGTCACAGCAAAAGGCTGTTGCAGCATTTTGGCATCGATACCCGACTGATAGCCTACCATGAGCACAACGAAGAGCAACAAACGCCGGTATTGGTTGACCGCCTGCTGAAAGGGCAGTCAGTAGCGCTGATCTCGGATGCGGGCACGCCGCTGGTGAGTGATCCGGGTTATCGCCTGGTGCAGGCCGCGATACAGGAGAACATCAAGGTAGTACCAATCCCGGGGCCGTGTGCGGCGATTGTCGCACTGAGTGCATCAGGTTTGCCGACAGACCGTTTCGTGTTCGAAGGCTTTCCGCCTGCAAAATCGGGCGCCCGGCAGAATTACCTGCAAACACTGCAGGCCGAGTCACGTACCCTGGTCTTTTATGTGTCCTGCCATCGTATTACCGATACACTGGAGGACATGGCAGACGTGTTTGGCGGGCAACGACAGGCTGTACTTGCCAGGGAGCTGACCAAAACGTTCGAAACCATCCGCAAGACGACACTATTGGAGCTGGCAGAGTGGGTGGCAAGTGACCAGAACCAGCAGAAAGGAGAAATCGTGTTGCTGGTTGAAGGGGCCAGTGAATCAGGTGATGATCAACAACAGCTGTTGCACAGGTTGCTGCCCGTACTGGTCGATGCACTGCCGGTCAAGCAGGCAGCTACGATTGCAGCCAAGGCAACAGGATTGAACAAGAACGCTTTGTACAAGCAGGCGCTGAGTCTGAAAGCAGGGGACAAATGAGTCGCTTATTATCTATCCTGATGGCGGTGTTGCTGGTGATCACGGCAGCACATGCACGTGATGACAGGGGCTTGTTCTGGGAGGTGCAGGCAGAAAATGCTACGGTGTACCTGCTGGGCTCAATCCATTATGCCGATGAAAGCTTTTATCCATTAAGAAAGGAAATCGAGGAGGCCTTCTATCTGTCTGATCATCTTGTCGTTGAAATCAACATAGATGCAGCTAAAGCCAAAAGATATCGGGACCTGATCAAGCAACAAGGCTCCTACCAGGGTGACACCACGATCAGGGATGAAATAACCCTTCAGACGTACCGCAAGCTGGAGAGTGTGTTGCGCCGGCTCGATGTCCCCATGGCAATGGTTCACAAACAAAAGCCCGGCATACTGGTGCTGACCCTGACCTCGATCCAGGTGATGAGAATGGGTCTCATGCCAGAGATGGGGATTGATGCCTATTTGCTGCGCAACGCGTCGAGAACCGGTAAGGATATTATTGAGCTTGAAACGGTAGATGAGCAGATCGAGATATTTCTCAACATATCAGACGGTGACCTGTTGTTACGTGAAGCCCTGTTTTCACTGGATGAAGCCGATATGCAGATGATGGATATGATCTTCTGCTGGAAGACAGGGGATGAAGCGTGCATCGAGAGCATACTGTTTGAAGATGCGCTGACTAATTATCCCTCGTTTGTCAGTATCTATGACATCCTGTTTTTTCGACGCAATGAAGACATGGCAAACGACATCAGGACATTCCTTGACGGTAAGGGAACCTATTTTGTGGTTGTCGGTGCCGGCCACCTGGTGGGCGATAAAGGTATTCCCGATTTGTTGAGAAACGCAGGCTACCAGGTCAGGCGTCTGTAAGGCGGGTTTCGTCCTGAAGACAGCAGTTAGTGCTTTTGAATATTTGTATCGTGCAAGTAAAACAAGGGCAGAAATTGACTTTTGGAATATATTCGCCTTATGTTAAAAGTTACAGCGGTAATCCCTGCACATAACGAAGCCGATCGGATTGCCGGTACACTTGAAAATGTAAAGCCATTTGTCGATGAGATTATTGTTATTGACGATGCAAGCGAAGATCAAACTGCTGATATTGCCGAACGTCATGAAGCGATCGTTTTTACCCACTCTGAAAAGAGAGGGTATATTGAAGCCATTAAATGTGGTTTTAAAAGAGCAAATGGCGATATCGTTATAACACTTGATGCCGATGGCGAATTTTCGCCTGAATACATTCCTGATTTGATTAAACCTATCGTAGATGGCCGTGCTGATATGGTTCAGGCTCATCGAAACACTGTTCCAAGACCGTCCGAAAGATTCCTGACATGGTTGGCAATGAGAAAAGCAGAAGTCGGTGATTCAGGTACAGGGATGCGCGCTATAACAGCAGGTCTGGCAAGGAGCCTTGAGATCAGGGGAGCTTGTATTTGTGGTGTTCTGTCTCTGGAAGCCCTATCAAAAGGTGGTCGCATAATCGATGTTCCCA
>JASFVM010000063.1:0-10464 GCA_050049835.1 Gammaproteobacteria bacterium | reverse complement strand
TTTGTCGATGGTAAATTGTCCGCCGGCAATGAAGCCAGCGTCGTAAAAAACAATATTGAAATGCAGGCTTCCGATCAGCATATGGCACAGTTGAATAATCTTGTGATGGGGAAGCTGGTCAAACATCCTGTTTATTTAAATGCCGCCATGCCGGCAAAAATTGCGGCGCCCTTCTATGCGAAGTACTCTGAAGGCATGCAATACGGCAATCATATCGACGATCCGATCATGGGGCCTGCGGGACAACGCTACCGTACCGATCTTTCCATTACCGTGTTCCTGAATTCGCCCGAAGAATATGATGGTGGTGAACTGGTGGTGCAAACGGCTTTTGGTGAGCAACGTGTAAAGCTGGCGGCAGGTGATGCTGTAATGTATCCCTCCGGCAGCACACATCGCGTAACTGAAGTAACGCGTGGAGAACGTATTGTAGCCGTTACATGGTTACAAAGCATGGTGCGTGATCCATCGCAACGTGAGCTGCTTTACAGGCTGTCTCAGGCGCGGGATATCCTGCTGGACAAGTCAAAGGGTGAACAGGAAACGGAACTGGTCAGCAATGCTTACATTAACCTGGTGCGCATGTGGAGTGAAGTTTAATCTTTCAGTACTGTTAAAGCCTTAACGCGAAGGCGCGAAGACGCAGAGATCGCAAAGAAAAATTTATTAAGGTGCGCATTGATTTGACATGATACCGCAGTTGTCTGCCTGGTATATTTGATGGCAATCGCAGGTATGTTCTATTCTGAATACTGCGCACTTCAAGTTGAACGAAATCAGCCAGCGCATTACCTTTAAAACAACTCTGCGTGCTCTGCGTCATCGCGCCTTTGCGTTATAAAAATATGTCGCGTTATGACGAAACATTTACAGGCATAAAAAAAGCCGCTTGATAGCGGCTTTTTTATTGAAGCTGGTTATCGCCTAACGATGTGAACCCGCTTCATCGTGTGCCATATCGACAACTTCCATTGCCAGGTCTCTGTATTTCTGACGGTAACCGTCAAGCTCATGACCGGCATCAGGCTTGAAATAGTCCTTTGGATCTACGCCATTCTTGTGCTCATACTCGATGAACTTCTTCTGCATTTCGATCATTTCTTTGATCTTTGCTGCTTTATCGCTCATGTGATTCACCTTTGTTTGAGTAGCCACCTTCTGCATGGCGGCCCTTCTTCTTAAAATTCAGTGACCAAAGTCTATCATTCGGTCAATTCCCAACCATATACCCCATAAGGGTAAGGTCATTCAGCGGTTAATAACCGCCTTTACGCGTGCTCTGCGGACAACCGCCGATTTTCAGCCCCTGCTTGGAGGGCATTCCAGGAAACATTTCGTACATTTCCTTGGACGAGACCTTACGACCCCAGAGCTTGCCCATGGCTTTCATGATACTGCGCTCATTAGGCTCATCGCCATTCAATGTTTCTGTACGAACGTAACGAACAACGTCCCAGTGCTCCTGGGTGGGATCTATTCCTTCTTCAGCGAAGATTTCCTTAGCTATTTCTTCAGTCCAGTCACTGCTGTTAACCAGGTAACCGTTCTCAGTTCTTTCAACTGACTCAAGTGCCATAATTCTTACCCTTTTATCTGTCTCAATAATATGATGCCCAAAAAATGGTGCGCGAATATTAAATCAGAACGCTGCAGGATTCCAGATACCCTACCTGAATGGGATAGATCAGGTACCCGTAAAGTGAGATTTGTCCTCGGTTTCACCGACGGCACGCACGCCTTTGTGCGGTAAAAATATGCCGCAACCCAGATGTCTTCCTGGCCCTAATCCTGTTTCCTGCAGGCTGAGCGAGGTGTGTTTATCCAGATCCGCGATCATCACGCTACGTGTCTCAATCTCGCCATCCGGTGTCGAGATTACATGGCCGATACCGCAAAGCATCTTGCGCACATTGATATTACGCTGCTTCAGTTCTTCAACCACCCAGTCAATAAACTGCTCTTCATTGACATCCTGAGGACCAATGATATAGCGCGAAAATATGGTCTGAATCGGGTTCAGCAATTTGACACTGGCTTCGCCTACTTCAACCGGATAGCCGGCTATGTCGAGCGTTTCACCGGAAACCTGCCTGGCGTCCTCGATTTTTTCCTTTGGAACACGTAAATGCATCTTGGCCCGTTTCGACAGGTGCATTAATTCGCCGTCCGGCGGACGTTCCCAGCCATTACCCGTGGTCGCGCCATGAATTTGATGGATGCCGATTTCCGGCTCATTTTCCAGCCACGGCAGCACCTGGTAAAGCGCCTGCGCCAGCTCATAGGCATGCGTTGTCGGGATTTGCTTGCAGCTGATTCTGAAACTCAGATCAACCACATTATCCGGCACCACATCTTCCTTTTTCTGCTTGTCTTCGTCTTCCCAGAGCATATCTACACCATAAAACCAGTCAATTTATCATTCCTGTCTTGAGGTAAAAGCAGCTTCGAGCCTGTCTTCCCAGTCTGGCGGAGTATCCGGAAACTGTGGTTTGACGTCCATACGGAAAAACAGCTCACCCTCACTCGCGCGCTTCTTTAACTCTGTCACCAGGTCATCGAATGATTCCATGTCATGCCCCTGCATGATCACTTCACTTAGCCACAACATAATTCACCCCTGTTAGCTGAGTATTTTCAGACCTGCCGGTTCAAACCGGTGTCGGCTATACGGTCATAATAACGCGCCCGGTACATCAGTCTTTTTTCGTCCTGACTGTCATTAAAACCATTACGTTTGTGCAGGATATTGTTGCAAACAACACCCTCACCGACCTTAAGTCTGTATATATAGGTTAATTCATCAATATCAAGTACTTGTGTAATACAGTCCGCTGCCTCGCGGGTAAGCGCGTCGTCACGCCACTCGATATTGCGTTTGCGCGCTGAATAACGCATGTGCAGGCTGCCCGTGAGTGAATCGACAGAAAAAACCGGGCCGCTGCTGGCGCCGCGAATTTCAGAGCCTTCTGCAACATTTGGCGGGATCGTCATCGCTTCGGGATGCATTAACGCGGCAATATAGGCCGGATTCTGATCACGCAGGCGCAAATAGACAAGTTCATGGTCAATCAGCTGGTTCTCGCCACCCTCGGCCGCCGGCTGCGCGCAATGCAGGATAAACCCGCGAACCTGGTGCTGCGGGGTATTGTAATAGCCATCGGTATGCCAGCTCAGCGGCCTGTTGGTATAGGGGATATATTGTGTGCCCGCCTGCTCTTTGACCGTCAGACTGGTGATATCGTCTTCATCTGAACGCAGATTGTCATCGAGATGAGAAAGTCCAAGCTGCATCCCGAGCTGGTGGACCAGCGCCTTGTTCGTTATTTGCTCGCTATCTGATACCTTATATATAACAGCGTTGCAACGCCGGCAAAGCGCCTTGATCTGCTTCTTCTCCTCATCCCTCAAATTGTAAGGATTTTCCAGCGGAACCAGCAATTCATCAATATACGGGCGTTGTTCCAGTTTCCAATCCCTCCAGGCCATATAGGCAGCAGCGTCATCCAGTCTGAAGGGGCTGCCGGGTGGTGGCGCAAGTAATACACGGTTGTTTCTGGTCTGACTCATAGGCAGGGAAGATTGCCCTTATCAGTGATCAAATACAATATCACTATAGGGTGCAGGAACAGGGTCGCTGCAAGCATGGATCCGTAGTGAGAATCAATCTCAGTAATGAACCCGCACCTGCCACACATTCTGTTAAGCTGCTGTTTATATAAGGAAATTTTATAGCGACGCTGAAAACCCCCGGCGTTTGCAAATAAAACACTATCTCTTTGGAGATAACATGCAATGCCCCTGCTCTCCCAAGGGTAGGATTCTGACTTGTAAACGCTCGCCCTACAATTGCGTCACCTAAATTCAGTACCCTTATAGAGGCATAAGGGATATTGAGCAGAAGAACTTTTGGGATTAGAATTTGTCGCCCAATTCTAATCTTGCTTGCAAGCAGATAAGCCAATAGGAGACGACCCATGGCCAAAAAGATTTATGAAACCCCGATGTTGGATGAGCTGGAAAACGGCCCGTGGCCCAGCTTTATCTCAGGTATCAAGAAACTCCGTGATGAACATCCGGACGAACGTATTCAGGAAATGACCAGCAGCCTGCTCGGCCAGCTGGAGCATTCATATGAAACCCGCAAGGGTTACTGGAAAGGCGGAACAGTTTCCGTATTTGGTTATGGCGGCGGTATCATCCCTCGCTTCTCGGAAGTCGGTTCAGCTTTCCCTGAATCAAAAGAATTCCACACACTGCGTGTACAGCCACCTGCTGGTAACCACTACACCACAGCCATGCTGCGTCAGCTGGGTGACAGCTGGGAAAAATGGGGCTCCGGTCTGCAGACCTTCCACGGCCAGACCGGCAATATCATGTTCATCGGTACAACGACCGAAAATACCCAGCATTTCTTTGATGAAATCAACGAGTACGGTTGGGACCTCGGTGGTGCCGGCCCTTGTGTACGCACAGCAATGTCATGTGTTGGTGCTTCACGTTGTGAAATGTCATGTGCAAACGAGCACGCCGTTCACCGTTACCTGGTAAACAACTTTACCGATGACGTTCACCGCCCCGCACTGCCTTACAAGTTCAAATTCAAGGTCTCGGGCTGCCCGAATGACTGCCAGAACGCCATTGAACGTGCTGACATGGCGATAATCGGCACCTGGCGCGACGACATGAAAGTCGACCAGGAAGAAGTCAAGGCTTATGTCGCCAAGAAGGGGCGTCAGTATGTTACTGACAACGTTATTACCCGCTGTCCGACCAATGCACTGTCACTGAATGATGACGATACTCTGGCCGTTGACAACCGCAACTGCGTCCGTTGCATGCACTGCCTGAACGTTATGCCCAAGGCACTTCACCCGGGCGACGACAAGGGCGTTAGCATCCTGATCGGTGGCAAGCGTACGCTGAAGATCGGTGACCTGATGGGTACTGTTGTTATTCCGTTCAAGAAACTGGAAACAGAAGAAGATTATGAATACCTGATCGAAATGGCTGAAGAAATCATCGACTTCTGGGCTGAAAACGGTCTTGAGCACGAGCGTTGCGGTGAAATGATTGAGCGTATTGGACTGGTCAACTTCCTTGAAGGTGTTGATTTTGAACTGGACGTTGATCCGAACATGGTTTCTCACCCGCGTCAGAGTTCATACATCCGTATGGATGGCTGGGACGAAGAAGCTGAGAAGTGGTTCGAGCGCAAACTCGAAGAAGCTGCTGCTTAATCATTTGTAAACGTTCGTAATATACATGGAAGGGGCTACGGCCCCTTTCTAACAAAACATAAATATATTTTTGAGGAATAACCATGTCTGACAAACCTCGTTCACCAATTGAATCCGGATGCCCGGACGCATTCCAGTACATGCATCCAGTAATGCGCAAGAATTACGGCGCATGGAAATACCACGAACATCCAAAACCAGGTGTGCTTCGTCACGTTGGCTACAGCGGTGATGAAATCTGGACCGTGCGTGTTGGTACACAGCGTATTCTCGACATTTTCACACTGCGCAAGCTGTGTGACATTGGTGATGAGTATGGTGACGGTTACATCCACTTTACAATCCGCAGTAACGTTGAATACATGGTTGCTGATGAAGCCAAGGTTGAACCGCTGATCAAGGCGATTGAAGACGCCGGCTTTATTGTTGGCGGTACCAAGAACTCGGTAACCATGATTTCCCATACACAGGGCTGGTTGCACTGCGACATTCCAGGTACTGACGCATCAGGTGTTGTTAAGTCCATGATGGACGAACTGATTGACGAGTTCCGTGAAAACAACATGCCTAACCGTGTTCATATCACGACTTCATGCTGCCAGATCAACTGTGGTGGTCAGGGTGATATCGCCATCAACGTACAGCACACCAAACCGCCGAAAATCAACCATGACCTGGTTTCCAACGTTTGTGAACGCCCGTCGGTTGTTGCCCGCTGCCCGGTAGCTGCTATCCGCCCTGCAATGGTGAACGGCAAGCCATCTCTGGAAGTTGACGAGAAGAAGTGCATCTGCTGTGGCGCATGCTTCCCTCCTTGTCCTCCGATGCAGATCAACGATGCCGAGCATACCAAGCTGGCTATCTGGGTTGGTGGCAACCACTCCAATGCTCGTGGCAAGCCAACCTTCCAGAAACTGGTTGCTGCCGGCATACCCAACAATCCGCCTCGATGGCCTGAAGCCAACGCTATCGTCAAGCGTATTCTGAAAGCCTACAAAGAAGGCGCAAAGGACTGGGAGCGTATCAACGACTGGATTGAGCGTATCGGCTGGCCTCGCTTCTTTGAAGTTACCAACCTGCCGTTCACCAAGTACCACGTAGATACATGGCGTGGTGCTCGTAATAGTCTGAACGCTTCTACTCACATTCGTTTCTAAAAAAGGTTGAATTGTGAAATTAGGAATTCAAATAAACGAAGGCCCTTACCAGCACCAGGCATCTGACTCTGCTTATCAGTTTGCCAAGGCGGCGCTGGCCAAGGGCCATGAAATATTTCGCGTGTTTTTCTACCACGACGGCGTCAACAACGCGACGCGTCTTGCAGTACCACCGCAGGATGACCGCAACATTACGCAGCAGTGGACTGAACTGCAGAAAGAACACAACCTAGATCTCGTTGTCTGTATCGCTGCTGCACAGCGCCGCGGCCTGATGGACGAAGATGAAGCCAAACGTCAGGGTAAAGATGCCAATAACATCGCTGAAGGTTTCCGTATCTCTGGTCTCGGCCAGCTGATTGAAGCCGGCATCGAGTGCGACCGCATCGTTACATTTGGCGCGTAAGGAGAAAAATCAATGGCTAAAAAATTCATGTACATGAACACCAAAGCCCCTTACGGCACGATCTATGCGCTGGAATCACTCGAAGTTGTGCTGATCGGCGCAGCTTTCGAGCAGGATGTCAGCCTGGCATTCATAGGCGATGGCGTTTACCAGCTGACCAAAAACCAGGACACACAGGGTATCGGCATGAAGAACTTCTCGCCCACGTACTCTGCCCTTGGTGATTATGACGTCAACAAGATTTACGTCGAGAAAGAATCGCTCGAGGAACGTGGCCTTAGCCTGGATGATCTTCAACACCTCGTCTGGGAAGACGAAGATGAAGACTGGGCTGAAAAGGATTCTATCCGTCTGATCAGCCGTTCAGAGCTCGCCGATGTGATCGACGATCAAGATGTTGTTTTAAGTTTCTAGGAGATTGGATATGACAACTTTACATACAGTTAGTAAATCTCCTTTCAGCAGCGGCACTTTTGACGAATGCCTTGGCCTGGCCAAGAGTGGTTCTACGGTTCTGTTGTTTGAAGACGGTGTTTACGCAGCAACAACAGGCACCAGGTCTGCTGAAGCAATTGCAAACGCTGACGGTGTTACCTTCGCTGTTCTAGGTCCGGATATGAAGGCCCGAGGCGTTGAAGGCAAACTCGCCGAAGGAATCAAAGTCGTTGATTACGACGGTTTTGTGGATTTAGTGGCCGAGCACGACAAAGTTCACGCCTGGCTTTAATTTATTAATTTTTAATTCGTTCTCAACGAGGAGCGCAAATCATGCCTATCGAAGTAAACGGTAAGAGTCTTGAAGTAGACGAAGAAGGTTACCTGGCTAACCTTAACGACTGGGAACCAGCTGTCGCTGAAGTCATGGCTAAAGACGAAGGTCTTGAGCTGACTGATGACCACTGGGAAATCATCAACTTCCTTCGTGAATACTACGAAGAATACCAGATTGCACCAGCTGTGCGTGTGCTGACCAAAGCTGTCGGCAAGAAGCTGGGTAAAGATAAAGGTAACAGCAAGTACCTGTACGAACTGTTCCCGTATGGCCCGGGTAAGCAGGCTTGTAAATATGCAGGCCTTCCCAAGCCAACAGGTTGTGTATAAGACCTGAATGAATACAGGGGGTCTTCAAGATTCAAGGCCCCCTGGTTTACAAAATATTTTTTAACAGAATAGGCGAGACGCTTCAGTAATGACTGCACTTAGTATTTTATATGTCGTACTGTTTTATGCTGCAATTGCAGTGCTGGTTGTTGGCATTACCAACAAGGTTCTGCAGTATAAGCGCGTGCCCGCACCATTAAAGATTCCTGTAACGCCAGCACCTCTGACCAGGGCCGGCGTTGCCTGGCGACTGACGACCGAAGTTGTTTTTTTCAACAGCCTCTTCCGCGCCACCAAGTGGACATGGATTTTCGGCTGGATATTCCATTTTGCCCTGCTGCTCGCATTTTTCCGTCATCTACGTTACGTGATCAGCCCGGACAGCTTCCTGTGGCCTGTCGTCAGCCTTGAAGTCGTACAGAGTTTTGGAAAATATGCCGGCTTTGCAATGGTCTTCGGCCTGGTCGGCCTGCTCGGTCGTCGCATTTTTGTAGACCGGGTACGATACATTTCTTCACCATCCGATTATTTAATGCTGCTGCTGATTATCGGCATTGCAGTCAGCGGCCTGATGATGAGCTTCGTCGCACATACTGACATCGTTCAGTTAAAAGCTTTCATCATGGGCCTGTTTTTCTTCGACTGGCAGAACCTGCCGGGCGATACAGTATTACTTGTGCATTTAACGCTGGTACTGATCCTCAGCTTTATTTTCCCGATCAGTAAACTGTTGCATGCACCCGGTCTGTTCTTTTCTCCTACCCGCAACCAGGTCGACAATCCGCGCGAAGTACGCCACCTGTCACCCTGGGGTGCCGAGATAGAAGCAAAAGACGGAAGAAACGCGTAAGCGCCAATAACAACATACTATTGTCAGGAACATTGAGTAATGGCTGATTTCGAGATACCGGAAACGCATGAATTCCCTGTGATTCCTACCGTAATGGAAGGCGCCATGTCACACAGCGCTCCGTTCCTGGCCAAAGCAGAATTCCAGGAGCAGCTCGGTTTTCCGGGTGACGGCCAACTGATTGACGGCTGGAAGGAAGTTTTCATTGAAAAACTGGATGACATGCTCGGTAAATACCGCTCGCTGCAGGTATTCATGGACATCTGTGTGAAATGCGGCGCCTGCACAGACAAATGCCATTATTTCCTGGGTACCGGCGATGCCAAAAACATGCCTGTTGCCCGTCAGGATCTGTTACGCAAGGTGTATCGACGCTACTTCACCTTTGCCGGCAAGTATTTCCCCAAGCTGGTAGGTGCCGTCGATCTGACTGAAGAAGTCATCGATGAAATGTACAGCTACTACCACCAGTGTTCTGAATGTCGTCGCTGTTCTGTGTTCTGCCCTTACGGTATTGATACCGCTGAAGTCACCATGGCTGCACGCGACATTCTCGCTCATGTAGGCAAGGGCCAGAAATATTCCAATGAAATTATCGGCAAGGTTTTCAAGATTGGTAACAACCTTGGGTTGCCTGAGCCTGCTCTGGCAGACACACTGGAAGGTCTGGAAGAAGAAGTCGAAGAAGACACCGGCGTCAAGGTGCGTTATCCCCTCGATGAGAAAGGCGCCGATATACTGCTGGTGACACCCTCTGCAGACTTCTTCGCTGAGCCCCACGTCGATGGCCTGATTGGTTATGGCAAGGTTTTCCATGCCGCAGGCGTCAGCTGGACCATAAGCTCGAAGGCCTCTGAAGCAGCCAATTTCGGCCTGTTCATCGGCAACTACGAGAATATGCGCGAGATCTCCCTCCGTATTCGCGAAGCCGCCAAGGAACTTGGTGTAAAGCGCATCATATTCGGCGAATGCGGTCACGCCTGGCGCGTTGCCTACAGCTTCCTCAACACCCTCGCCGGCCCATGGGACTTCCTGGATCCGAACTACCCGGTGCCGCAGCATATTCTTGATTTTACCTCAGACTGCCTCGACCGCGGCATCCTGAACATCGACAAGTCCGAAAACGACTGGATGACGCTGACTTTCCATGATTCGTGCAACGTCGCGCGTGCATCCCGCATTGGTTCAGAGCCTGGCAGTCAGTTCACAATACCACGCAAGGTCATCAAGGCTGTTTGCAATAATTTCTATGACATGGCTCCGGAAACCATCCATGACAGCACCTTCTGCTGCGGTGGCGGCGGCGGTCTGCTGACCGATGACCTGATGGAGTTACGCATCAAGGGCGCCCTCCCACGTATGGAGGCCCTGAAAAATGTAATCGCAGACAAGGGCGTTACACATATGGCAGCTATATGCGCCATCTGTAAATCACAGTTTACGAAAGTCCTGCCTTACTATGGCATGACAATGGATCAGATCGTCAGTGTTCACCAGCTGGTGAGCAACGCCATCATTCTTGAGGGTCAAGGTGATGAAGACGAAGCAGAAGCTGATACGGAAGAAGCAGCATAACAACGAATTTCAAGATACTAGCCGTTAACGGTATTACAACAGGAGAACTGGCATGGCAACCTCCACTGAAGATATGCAAAACGAAAAGTTAACCTTCAGAAAATTTAAAGAAGGCGACACCGACTGGCAAGGTTGGGA
>JASFVM010000322.1:0-3344 GCA_050049835.1 Gammaproteobacteria bacterium | reverse complement strand
TTCCAGTATGACAAGCTCAGCGTGATATCGCTGTATATGCATTCCGGCTCATCCAGCGAAGAACGCCAGGCCGTGAAGTTCGACTTCATGGATCGTTTCATGCCTTACCTGCAGAGCCTGCGGCGCAAACGTCGCGAGTTCATTATTTGCGGTGACTGGAACATTGCGCACAAGAAAATTGATATCAAGAACTGGCGCAGTAACCAGAAAAATTCGGGTTTCCTGCCCGAAGAACGCGCCTGGATGGACAAGCTGTTTGATGAAATCGGATTTGTGGATGCCTTTCGCGTCGTCAACCAGCAGGAGCATCAGTACACCTGGTGGTCGAACCGGGGCCAGGCATGGGCCAACAATACCGGCTGGCGTATAGACTACCAGGTCATCACCCCCAAACTCGCCCCGCTGGTCAAGGCTGCAAGCATTTACAAGGATGAACGCTTTTCTGATCATGCCCCGCTGATTATCGATTACGACTACGAATTGAAATGAGCCCGGCTGCCGCGCATACAAGCTGGATCGATGCCATCCTGGTTTATCGCCAGCCACGTGTGCTGGCGATGCTGTTTCTGGGCTTTTCCGCCGGCCTGCCGCTGTTACTGGTATTCGGTACATTGTCAGCCTGGCTGGCCCGGGAAGGGGTCGACAAGAGCACGATCGGACATATCAGCTGGGTTGCGCTGCTCTACGGACTGAAGTTTACCTGGTCACCGCTTGTTGATCGCCTGCGCTTGCCAGTGATCGGCAGCATTTTCGGCCAACGCCGCAGCTGGATGCTGCTGGCCCAGACGGGTGTGGTCTGCGGTCTGCTCGCAATGGCTGCCAGTAATCCGCTGATGCAGCTCGAATTACTGGTTTACGCTGCCCTGCTTGTCGCCTTTGCCTCGGCTACCCAGGATATCTCGATCGATGCCTGGCGTATCGAAGCCATGCCGGTCGAAGACCAGGGGGCGATGGCGGCTACCTATCAGATCGGCTACCGTCTCGGTATGCTGCTCGCCGGCGGTGGCGCGTTTACCCTGGCACACTATTACTCGTGGCCATTGGCTTATACGGTGATGGCAATTTGCATGGTCATCGGTATCGTTACCACCCTGATCATCCCGGAACCTGAACACCTTGTCTCCAGGGAAACATGGAAGCAGGAGGACAGAGTCATCCATTTTCTGGAGAATTCTGCCCACCTGCACGGTACCGTCCGCAATGTCTATGCCTGGATCATCGGTGCCGTCATCTGCCCTTTCACCGAATTCTTCACCCGCAACGGTCGCTTTGCCCTGGTTATCCTGTTGTTTATCGGCCTGTTTCGAATCAGCGACATCTCGATGGGTGTGATGGCGAATCCCCTTTACGTCGATGTCGGCTTCAGTGATCTCGATATCGGGCTCGTTACCAAAACAGTCGGACCGTTTATTACCATCGCCGGGGCGCTGTTAGGGGGCTCTCTCGTCATCCGCTTTGGTGTAATGCCGGTCCTGCTCGGCGGTGCCATTCTGGTCATCCTGACCAACCTTTTATTTGTCAGCATCGCCCTGCTGCCACCCAATGTAATGATGCTGGCCCTGGTCGTTGGCGCCGATAATCTCAGCGGCGGCATGGCCGGTTCGGCATTTATAGCCTATCTGTCCGGACTGACCAACAAGGCCTACACGGCAACACAATATGCTTTGTTCAGTTCGCTGATGCTGTTACCGGCAAAATTCATCGGCGGCTTCTCCGGTGATGTGGTTGATGCCCAGGGTTTCGTCTTTTTCTTCATATACAGCGCAATGCTGGGCTTGCCTGCGATATTGCTGATTCTTTACCTGATGCGACGAAACCACAGATAAAATGGCCGGAAATCGGCCTGGCCCGGACCCGTACCCAATGATTATCATTCTCGATAACATCCAGAGCCTCTTATAACTTACTGTTTTTAATATTAATTAATGTTTATGCGCGATTCGGCCGTGCGTAAATCTTCACCCGGATAACAGGGAACCTTGCTTAATTAGTACAGTCTTATATACTAACTTACTGCTGAATAAGAGAGGTAAATATCATGATTATCGACGCATTCACCATATCGGCTGCATTAGTAGCAGTAGCCGTTATTGTTACGGTAATTGCGGTCATGCGTAAGCAAAAAGCGGGACGTTAACCAACAGGTAGTAACAAATGATCAAAAACACCTTCTAGACGGGTGCCAGTACACAGTATCGGCACCCGTTTTTTATTCCTCCCGCATCACCCTGCCAGCAGAATTTCCCGGTCAATAATTTGTAGATCTTTCTACAACCAATGATAATAGCCGCCTCACTCAACCAGCCTGCAACACAGTTCCTGTGCGGACCACAACAACGTATTCATGCAATCAGTCAATCTGGAACATAAACAAGGTAACTGGCATGGCACATTCAAGGCCATGGCCAGCCCCTGTGAAGTCATCATCGAAACTGATGACCCCGGCGAAGCTGAAAAAATATTGAAAATCGTGGCCGCAGAAGCCTGGCGTATCGAACAGAAATTTTCACGCTATCGTGACGACAATATCACCTGCAAGATCAACAACGCCCGCGGTGAAACAGTCGAAGTGGATGAGGAGACCGCGCGCCTGCTCGATTTTTCAGATCAGTTGTTTCAGATGAGTGAGGGGATGTTCGACGTCACCTCCGGCGTACTGCGCAAAGCATGGCGTTTTGATCAAAGCGACAATATTCCTCAGCAGCATCAAATCGATGAATTGTTACCGATTATTGGCTGGAACAAAGTCTGCTGGAACAACCCTTATCTGACGCTTGAACCAGATATGGAAATCGACCTGGGAGGTATTGGTAAGGAATATGCTGTTGATCGATGTACCCAGCTCGTACGCGAAGCATCCGGCGTCAGCGCATTGATTAACTTTGGTGGCGACCTGGCTGTAACCCGGCCAAGAAACGATGGCGCAGAATGGACTATCGGCAGATTAACCAGTAGCCCCACTGCGCCTGTTGCTGTGATTAAACTCAAACAGGGCGCGCTCGCTACCAGCGGTGATGCACACCGCTTTCTGGTGAAAGACGGAAAACGATACTGTCACGTGTTGAATCCTAAAACCGGCTGGCCTGTTGAAGATCCACCACACACTGTCAGCGTTGCCGCCCCGACCTGTATCGAAGCCGGGATGCTATCGACACTTGCGCTGCTACAGGGAAGCAAGGCGGAGGCGTTTTTAAAAGCACAGGAAGTACCTTACTGGATTAATTAAAATCCCTGGTTTATACCGTAGATGTCACAAAAATTTCAAGTCCACAGATGAACGCAGATAAACACAGATTTTACTTGAATGGTAACAGCACAGAAGCTACCTGCGATAACCTGAACTT
>JASFVM010000062.1:0-10469 GCA_050049835.1 Gammaproteobacteria bacterium | reverse complement strand
TGACTTATCATCAAAAACGGATTGGCATGTACAAGGCAAAGCCCGTCGGATCGCGCTCGATAATGCTGCGCCATGGCGCGATTTCCTTTCCTGTCGGTACGGCACTGAAAATTCGTTTTAATCAGCTGGTTGGTCGCAAGATCGTCTGCAAATCGCTCACTGGCATCGTTCAGAACAATACCTGCAAAGGGATGTTGCTCACCCTGCCTGTCGGGCTTTAACAGGTCAGTTCTGCCGCATTATTGCAGTTGCTTTAAATCGTGCCCGGAAGATACGCCAATCGTTAGGCGGAAACAGAACGGAAACCTTACCTGCAGGCGGTCGATGCCGTAAACGACCAATGTGTAGCAAAGTGTTGATCTATTCCAAAGTAGATCACAATCACGCCATGGAAGGCGTGTTCCTACCTGATCACCGTCCTGGTGACACATTATTGAAACAGGCTGATAAAGGGCGCTTTAGCGAGACGCCGGTTACCCTACTTTTTGTATATTTTCTGTTCATAAACCGAAATGTTATGGTATAGAGTATTGCTGTTTTCAGGCCCCGATGTTGCTGAAATGCCTGGCGGTCTTTTTAAATCATATAAGTAAGGAATATCTTTTGAGTAAAGCACCTGAAATACCGCTGCAACTGGTTGATGAAATACGCAGCAAGGCGTTGAGCGCTACCCGGCCGCACGAGCTTTCCGGCGAGCAGCGCGACGCCCTGTTTGCAAAAATCAAATCCCTGCTCAAGCAAAAGAATGCCGTACTTATAACGCATTATTACGTCGACGAAGATTTACAGATCCTGACCGATGCCACCGGTGGTTATGTTGGTGACTCTCTGGGAATGGCTGATTACGGCAATCGACATCCGGCAACAACACTGGTTGTTGTCGGCGTACGTTTCATGGGCGAATCGGCGAAGATTCTCAACCCGGAAAAGCGTGTCATCATGCCTGACCTGGCAGCAGAATGCTCGCTGGACCTTAGCTGTCCTGTCGACGCTTTCAGCGCCTTTTGCGATCAGTATCCGGACAGGACTGTCGTTGTTTATGCCAACACCAGCGCGGACGTCAAGGCGCGCTCTGACTGGGTTGTGACCTCGGCCAATGCTGTCGATATCGTAGCCCATCTGCACGCCAGGGGCGAAAAAATAATCTTTGCGCCTGACCGTCATCTCGGCAACTACGTACAAAGCCGGACCGGTGCTGATATCATCAACTGGCAGGGTTTCTGTGTCGTGCATGACGAATTCAAGGCGGATGAACTGAAACGCCTGATGAAGGAACACCCTGATGCCGAACTGATTGCCCACCCGGAATCACCCACTGCAGTTCTCGAAATGGCTGATGCCATCGGCTCTACCACGCAGTTGATCAATGCGGCAAAAGCTTCAAAAGCAAAGACACTGATTGTTGCAACGGATTTTGGACTGTTTCACAAAATGCACGAAGCGGCGCCGGATAAGCAACTGATCGCGGTTCCTACCGGCGGTGACAGCGCTGCCTGTGTCAGTTGCGCCCACTGTCCGTGGATGGCGATGAACAGCCTGGAGAATCTTGCCGCGGTGCTGGAGAACGGCGCAGGTCATGAAATCCACATCGAAGAATCGGTGCGCAAAAAAGCGTTGATCCCGATCGAACGCATGCTCGAATTTTCCCGCTCCCAGGGCAAGGTCTGAATCTGGCTCAGCCCGTGAATACCTGAAACATCAGCAATCCGGTGCAGGTGACAAGTCCTGTCAGCGGGACCCATGCCGGGTTGTTGAGAATACCCGCCGGCTGTGGCTGCGAACGTTTTATCAGAAGCAGTGAAGCGTTAGCCAGGGCAAATACTGTCAATACAAGAAAACTGGTGCTCTTCGCCAGGGTTTCAAGGGGAAACCACAATGCCAGCCCGAGGATAATCACAATGACAAGCACGCTGGCTGCTACCGGTGTCTGTGTGCTGGCGTTGACATGGGACAGCGGTCGCCACAACCACCCTTTCTTTGCCATGCCATAGAACAGGCGTGACGCCATGATCATCTGAATAAGAGCGCCGTTTACGATAGCGAGCATACTGATGAGGCTGATGATTTTCGGGTCGATGTCTGATGTTGCCGATATCACATCGGCAAGCGGTGCAGTGCTGCTCGACAGGGTGCTCTGGTCAACAGACAGGACCGCGACCAGTGCCACCGAAGCATAGATCAGCGTTGCGATTAAAAGTGCCAGTAAAATGGCAGCTGGCAAGGTATGTTGAGGATTCTTCACTTCTTCAGCGATATTGACCATGTCTTCAAAACCGATAAAGGCGAAAAAAGCGAGAAATGCACCGAGTACGATGCCGGTCATCGGGGCCGCCTGCAACGGCGGCAGCAGTGAATCAATCTTTGCGGGCACAGTGGTCAGTACATCGCTGCCGGTCCAGATAACAAGCAGCAGGCCGGCGATTTCGATCAGGGTGAGCAGGGCGGCTACCATGACTGATTGCGATATGCCCCAGATGCACAATGCGCCCAACACAAGAATAATGCCGGCAACAACCAGCGGTTCGGGCAGTTCAACAAAAAGGTTGAAATAGCCGTAAAAACCGCGAGCGATGGTAGCTGCTGAAACCATGCCTGCGAATGCAATCAGTAGACCGGTCAAACGTGACAATGCCGTCAGATGAAAACCTTCATCAATGTAAATCGCCTCTCCGGCTGACAGCGGAAAACGCGCAGACAGCTCGCTGTAGGTCAATGCACTGAAAACGGCCACGACAGATGCAACCAGAAAGGCGAATGGCACATACAGGCCGGCTTCACCGGCGACCTTGCCGATCAAAACATAAATGCCCGCACCGAGGATGTTGCCCAGTCCATAGAACAGCAGTAACGGCAGGCCAATTGAGCGTTTTAATTCGGTCATGTTGTGACATTACCCTAAAACACCGCGCGCAGACCAATTCAGCGTTGCTGCTTCAGGAATGAGCTGACAACCTGTCCGGGCGGTTTTTTTGCCTGGCAGAATAAAAAAAGCCACCGCAGGGGTGGCTTTGTTTGTACTGGTGGAGGCGGCGGGAATCGAACCCGCGTCCGCAAGTCCTCTGCCTTTGGCTCTACATGCTTATCCACGTCTTTAAGTTTAGCCAGCAGCTACCCGACGGGCAGGGAAGACTGAAGGCGATTCCGGATAAGTTTTAACGAATCCACACCGGACATGCTTCATCGCGAGCTTATAATTATGACTCCGGTTATCTGAGCGTATAAGCGCGCATCAGGCCGAAGGCTTTACGCTGGTGTTTAAGCAGCTAAAGCGTAGTTGTCGTCGTTGGCAACTATAAAGTTTGCGGTTGGATTTACGAGGTCATCGCACCTCGGCATGCACCTCCGGTTTCACTACCCACGTCGAAGCCGTGTCGCCCCCGAAGATTATTAAAGACTGGTCAAGCCTTTATTTCATTGTACAGTAAGACTGCCTGCCTTGCTATAAGTTCCTGTTAATCAGACTTTTATCGAAACCTGTTAAATAGGTTATTCATGTGACACCACAGCAGGCAGAAGGTTTTATCTGGCCAGGGATTGCTTTAGAATTCAGGCCTTCACTCCTATCTACAAGGCATCGTAAGAATGCAGTTTTTTTCCGGGTCTCCAGCACTTTCCAGCTTTCGTCTTGACAAGCTACTCACCGAGATCCAGCAGCAGGTGCCTGAGGTCAGCTGCCTCGCATCGCATTACATTCATTTTGCCGATATCGACGGCGAGTTGACGACAGAAGAAACAGCCATCCTGCAACAACTGCTCGAGTACGGTCCTGAAATACACGACAGCAGCTGTGAAGGTGAGCTGTTTCTGGTGACGCCGCGTGCAGGGACCATTTCACCGTGGTCGTCGAAATCGACTGATATTGCACACAATTGCGGTCTGAACCGTATACTTCGTCTTGAACGTGGCATTGCCTACACGGTCGGCATCCGGGATGGTCAACAGCTCAGTGACAAGGAAGCAGAGATTATTCAGCACACCTTGTACGACCGCATGACCGAAATGGTGTTGAGAAGTTATGAGGCCGCTACCGTACTGTTCTCACATGCAGAGCCCGCACCGGGTGAGACCGTCGATATCATTAATGGTGGCATGGATGCACTGGTAAGCGCGAATACTGAAATGGGGCTGGCATTGTCAGCCGATGAGATCGACTACCTGGTCGACTACTTCATATCTATCAAGCGTAATCCGGGCGATACTGAATTGATGATGTTCGCCCAGGCGAATTCCGAACACTGTCGCCACAAGATCTTCAATGCTGACTGGATTATTGATGGTAAAAAGCAGGAAAAGTCATTATTCAGCATGATCCGCAATACGCATGACAGCCACCCGCAAAACGTGCTCAGTGCCTATAGCGACAATTCCGCGGTAATCGGCTCGCATACTGGCAAGCGCCTGATGACGGATTCAGATAATCGCTATGTCTACAGCGAAGAACATATCGCCATGCTGATGAAAGTGGAGACTCACAATCATCCAACAGCAATTTCGCCATTTCCCGGTGCTGCCACCGGCTCCGGCGGTGAGATACGCGATGAAGGCGCCACCGGAAGAGGTTCCAAGCCGAAAGTCGGCCTGTGTGGATTCTCGGTTTCAAACCTCAATATTCCGGGTTACCCGCAACCATGGGAGACGGATCACGGCAAGCCGGAACGCATCGTATCCGCGCTCGATATCATGATCGAAGGGCCCATCGGCGCCGCCGCGTTCAATAACGAATTCGGCCGTCCGAATATCGCCGGTTACTTCCGTACCTTCGAAGAAACGGTGCCGTCAGCAGATGGCGAGGAAGTACGCGGCTATCACAAGCCGATCATGCTCGCCGGTGGCTATGGCAACATTCGCGAACAGCATATTGAAAAACTGAAGCTGCCTGTCGGTACGCCGATCATTGTTCTCGGCGGTCCGGTGATGCTGATTGGCCTCGGTGGCGGTGCCGCATCGTCCATGGACAGCGGTGCCAGCGCTGAAGATCTTGATTTCGCATCGGTTCAGCGCGGCAACCCGGAAATCGAACGCCGCTGCCAGGAAGTTATCGATGGCTGCTGGATGCAGGGGGAAGAGAATCCGATTCTGTCGATCCATGATGTCGGCGCCGGGGGCCTGTCCAATGCCCTGCCTGAGCTGGTCCATGATGGTGGACGCGGTGCAGAGTTCGAGCTGCGGGAAGTGCATAATGATGAACCCGGCATGACACCAATGCAGATCTGGTGCAATGAATCACAGGAACGCTATGTTATTGCCGTCGATCCTGCGAAACTCGATAATTTCAAGGCACTGTGCGAACGTGAACGCTGTCCTTATGCCGTTCTCGGCACAACCACGGAAGCGCAGCAGCTCACTGTTCATGACAGCCATTTCAACAACAACCCGGTAGATATGCCACTCGATGTCCTGCTGGGCAAGCCGCCCAGGATGACGCGTGATGTTGAACATATTAATGTAAAACAGAAGACATTCGACACATCAGGCATCGATATCAAACAGGCCGCCTTCAATGTATTGCGCCTGCCGACTGTCGCCAGTAAATCATTTCTGATCACGATCGGTGACAGAACAGTCAGCGGCATGGTGGTGCGCGACCAGATGGTCGGTCCCTGGCAAGTACCGGTTGCCGATGTTGCCGTCACCACTTCATCATTCGAGGGTTACAGTGGTGAAGCGATGGCAGTGGGTGAGCGTACGCCCGTTGCCCTGCTCAATGCGCCTGCTTCCGGTCGCATGGCGATTGCCGAGGCACTGACAAACATTGTTGCAGCCGATATCAACAATCTCACGGATATCAAGCTTTCTGCCAACTGGATGGCGCCCGCCGGGCATCCGGGTGAAGATGCAAAACTGTTCGATACCGTTAAAGCGGTTGGTATGGAGCTGTGCCCCCAGCTGGGTATAGCCATTCCCGTCGGCAAGGATTCAATGTCGATGAAAACGGTATGGGAGCAAAATGGTGAACAGCGATCGGTAACAGCACCGCTGTCATTGATCATTTCTGCCTTCGCACCGGTAGCAGATGTTCGCCGCACATTAACGCCGCAGCTGCAAACGGACAAGGGTGAGACCGAGCTGTTGTTGATTGATCTTGGTAACGGCAAGAACAGGATGGGTGCATCGGCGCTGGCGCAGACCTGTAAACAGATTGGTGATATGCCACCGGACCTTGATGATGTTGAACAGTTCAGAGCATTCTTCGCTGCACTGCAGCAGCTAAACCGTGATGGCCTGTTACTGGCCTGGCATGACCGTTCTGATGGCGGTCTGTTCGCCTGCTTGAGCGAAATGGCATTTGCAGGACGCTGTGGCCTGAATATTCAACTCGATACCCTCAAGGTAGATGATATCGCTGTATTGTTTAACGAAGAGCTTGGTGGCGTTGTACAAATCAGGACTGCTGATAAAGACAAGGTCAACAGTATCCTGTCGAAATTCAAACTGGATGACTGCACACACTCGATTGGCGGCATAACGGCAGACGATATCATCAGTATTTCCAGAAATGCACAGCCGCTTTTTGCAGCTGCAAGAGATGAACTCCAGCAGACATGGAGTGAACCCAGCTATCGCATACAATCACTGAGAGACAATCCTGAATGTGCCCGGCAGGAGTTCGACGGTATTTCTATGACTGACCCAGGGTTGACGGCACATCCGAGTTTTGATCCTGCGGAAGATATTGCTGCACCCTGTATATCTGCCGGCTCACGACCGAAGATGGCGATACTCCGTGAGCAGGGTGTGAATGGCCAGCTGGAAATGGCGGCGGCTTTCGACCGCGCCGGATTTGAAACATATGATATTCATATGAGCGATATCATTGAACACGGACTTAAGCTGGATGAATTCAAGGGCCTTGTTGCCTGTGGTGGCTTTTCATATGGTGACGTGCTTGGAGCAGGCGAGGGCTGGGCAAAAACCATTCTGTTCAACAGTCGTGCACGTGATATTTTCAGCGCTTTCTTCAACCGTGAAGATACCTTCAGCCTCGGTGTCTGTAACGGTTGCCAGATGATGGCCAATTTGAAATCACTGATACCGGGTGCTGACCACTGGCCGCACTTCGTGCGCAACAATTCAGAGCAATTCGAGGCGCGTTTCAGTCTCGTCGAAGTTATGGTGTCACCGTCAATCCTGTTTGCCGGTATGCATGGTTCCAGAATACCGATTGCAGTTGCACATGGAGAAGGACGCGTTGAATTCAGGCAGGGCGGTCGGCCCCGTAACCTGCACAGTACATTGAGATTCATTGACCATCACGGCAAGGCAACTGAAACCTACCCGCTGAATCCAAACGGGTCGCCTCAAGGCCTGACGGGTTTTACCACTGATGACGGACGCGTCACGATCATGATGCCGCATCCGGAACGTGTATTCAGAACAGTGCAGAACTCATGGCACCCGGAAGAGTGGGGAGAAGATGCGCCCTGGATGCGTGTCTTCCGCAACGCGCGTAAATGGCTTGATTGATAATAACCACAGGGAACACTAGAGTGTCAATGAGGTTTTTTCTGAAATCAATATAATTATCTGTGAACCTCTGTGTACCCTGTGGTTCAAACAACCCCAGTATTGTTAATAATGGATTTTCTCAGTCTGTGTATTATCTGGAATCAACATGACAATAATCATCAAGAAGCCATCTGACATAAAGCCTTCCGAAATTACATCAAAGTCGGTATACCTTGACCGGCGCAAATTCATGAAACATTCGATAACAACAGGTATGTTGCTGGCTGTTGACGCCATGCTGCCTGCATGGGCCAAACAATGGCCTGACATTCCTTCCAGTCAATTCAGCAGCGATGAAGCGCTGACAAGTTACAAAGACATTACAACATATAACAATTTTTATGAGTTCGGTACCGGTAAAGAGGATCCGGCTAAAAACGCAACCGGATTCAAACCAAGACCATGGAACATCGAAGTAAGCGGCGAATGCAATAAACCCGGTACATTTGATCTTGAAGATTTCATCAAGCCTTATGCATTACAGGAATACATCTACCGTTTGCGTTGCGTGGAAGGCTGGTCAATGGTTATTCCCTGGGTCGGGTTTTCACTTTCTGAAATGCTGAAATCATTCGAACCGACTTCAAAAGCAAAATTTGTGGAATTCACCACGCTCTATGATAAATCGCGCATGCCCGGGCAGCAGCGTCGCGTATTGAACTGGCCTTATGTTGAGGGTCTGCGTATCGATGAGGCAATGAATGAGTTGCCAATTATGGCAGTCGGTTTGTACGGAGATATCCTGCCGAACCAGAATGGCGCACCGATCCGGCTGGTAGTTCCGTGGAAATATGGTTTCAAGAGCATCAAATCAATCGTCAAGATACGGTTTACCGACACCCGGCCGCGAACAACCTGGAATGAAACAGCACCGGATGAATACGGTTTCTATTCAAACGTGAATCCGAATGTAGACCATCCTCGCTGGAGCCAGAAAAAAGAAAGGCGTATAGGCGAGCCTTTCTGGAAACCTAAAATAGATACGTTGATGTTCAACGGTTATGCTGATCAGGTCGCCCACTTGTACCAGGGTATGGACCTGGTGAAAAACTTCTGAACCGCAGTTCATGGCATGAATAACGAATTCCGGCACGGCAGCAGTCAGGCGCAATCCGGGCAGAACAACCCGGGGCTGGGATCAGAACCAATTAGCCGCAAATAACGCAAAAGACGCAAAATATAGAAAAATTACTGATAAAGGAATAACACATTTACACTTTGTGTTATTCGCGTTATTTGCGGCTAAATCATTTCACCCAATTGATCATATGCCATTTAAGCCAGCTGACAAGACAATCACATTCGTAATAAAGCCTTCACTGTTCGTCGCGTGCCTTGTTCCTTTCCTTGTGCTTGTCATTGGTGCTGTCAATGATACTTTAGGAACCAATCCCGTTGAGACCATGACGCATGAAACCGGGCAGTGGACATTGCGTTTCCTGTTAATCACCTTGATGATCACGCCGTTACGGCAACTGACGGGCAACAACTGGCTAATCAAGCTGCGGCGGATGTCTGGTCTGTTTGCCTTTTTCTATGCCTGCCTGCATTTCCTGACATACATCTGGTTTGATCAATATTTCGACTGGATGGAAATCGCCACGGATATCCCGAAACGTCCGTTCATCACCGTGGGCTTTACTGCTTTTGTGCTGTTGATTCCATTAGCCGCAACGTCGACCAACAAAATGATGCGCAGGATGAAAAAAAACTGGTCAAGGTTACATAAACTGATTTATGTAGTCGCTGTGCTGGGGGTATTGCACTTTTTATGGGCGGTCAAGGCGGATACGCTGGAGCCGATGGTTTATGCCGTTATTCTGTTGGTGTTGCTTGGCTACCGCGCTTATCAACAGAGGAAAGCATGAATTTCACCACAGAGGCACGGAGGCACAGAGATGTTAAAAGGTCTGTCAATTACGCAAAATATCGCGAGCGTGCTCACTACAGACAGGTCTGATAATGACTGCTGTCACCAGATCCTTGTAGCAGGATCTGTGACCCAAACAACATAATGAATCTCTGTGTGCTCTGTGCCTCTGTGGTGAAATTCATGCTTTCCTCTGTTGATATGCGCGATAGCCAAGCAATACCAGCAGAATGACGGCATATACCATCGGTTCCAGCGTATCCGCCTTGACCGCCCACAAAAAGTGTAAAACCCCCAGCACAGCGACTACATAGATCAGTTTATGTAACCTTGACCAGTTTTTTTTCATCCTTCGCATCATTTTGTTGGTCGATGTTGCGGCTAACGGAACTAAAAGTACAAAAGCTGTAAAACCTACAGTAATAAACGGACGTTTCGGGATGTCCCTGGCAATTTCCATCCAGTCGAAATATTGATCAAACCAGATGTATGTCAGGAAATGCAGGCAGGCATAGAAAAAGGCGAACAGTCCAGTCATACGCCGCAATCTGATGAGCCAGTTGTTGCCTGTCAGCTGTCGTAACGGTGTAATCATCAGGGTGATTAACAGGAAACGCAATGTCCACTCTCCGGTTTCATGCGTCATGGTTTCTACCGGATTGGTACCGAGAGTATTGTTAACAGCACCAATCACGAGCGCGGCGAATGGCAGAAGAGAGACTGCGAAAATAACCGGCTTTATTACGAACCTGATTGTCTTGTCAGCTGGTTTAAATGGCATATGACCAATTGGGTGAAATGATTTAGCCGCGAATAACGCGAATAACGTAAAGTGTAACTGTGTTATTCCTTTATCAGTAATTTTTCAATCTTTTGCGTCTTTTGCGTTATTTGCGACGAATTAGATCTGTTCCTGGTCTTCGTTGTTCTGCCAGAATTACGCATGACTGCTGCCGTGCTGGAATTCGTTATACATGCTATGAACTGCGGGTCAGAAGTTTTTTACCAGGTCCATGCCCTGGTATAAATGCGCCACCTGTTCGCCATATCCGTTAAACATCAACGTATCTATTTTAGGTTTCCAGAAAGGCTC
>JASFVM010000321.1:0-3346 GCA_050049835.1 Gammaproteobacteria bacterium | reverse complement strand
CGATACGCGTAATATCAACCCGATGTCAATCATGCCCGGCTTTTATCGCGATCCACGACTGATCAACAGACCCGGCAGCCAGTACCGTGGCAAAACGTTCCTCACGGCCCAGCAAGTTGAAGACGTCATAGCTTACCTGGTGACGCTCAAATGAATAAGCTAAGGCAGGCAATGGTGTTTTTTTCAGGCATGTTAATTATTGCTTCAACAGGCCCGTTACAGGCTTATGAAGCTAAATCCGGTTATGAATTCATCAAACCGACGACCCGCGCCATGCAGGATGATGAATTTGAGAATCCGGGCATGCTTACTGTTGAGCAAGGCAGGGAGCTTTTCAATATAAAGCAGGATGGTGCCAGCAAAGCCTGTGCAGAATGTCACGGTGGAGACGGTCTCGAACTGGACACAAAAAGTATTGCCCGCTACCCGATATACAGTGAAAAACAGGGCGGTATTGTCACGTTACAAAAAAGCATCAGTAACTGCCGCAACAATATTGGCAGCAAATCCCTGCCGATCAACCACCCCGAGCTGATAGCACTTGAAACATTCGTGCGCAACAGGGCGTTCGGTGAAGCGGTCAATGTACAAACTGACGGGCCCATGGCTGAGTTGCTCAAAAAGGGTGAAAAAATATACCAGACGCGTTATGGCCTGATTGACATGTCCTGCCAGCACTGCCATACGTTTTACCCCGGCCAGATGATACGTGGCCAGAAAATCAGCCAGGGGCAGGGAAACGGCTTCCCGGCATACAGACTTGATATCGGCGAGATGACCAACCTCCACCAGCGCATTCAACAATGCCTGACTTCGATGCGAGCCGAACCATTTGCTGACGATTCCGATGAAATCAAGAATCTCGGCGCTTACCTGATGTCGCGCTCCAATGGCCTGAAGATAGAAACACCTGCTGTTCGTTACTAGGCCGGCATATGCCTCGTCCGGCACCTGCGCCTCAAATATTCTCTGCTTTTCTGTAAAATCGTAATTTCACGAAATATATACGATAAGCTGATTACGCTATGGACGATACCAGTGCGGAAAAACTGCAGGCGTTGCTGAAGGAAGAGATACACGCGGAAACCTCGAAAATTGCCTGGTCGGAATTGCAGCGTTTTTTTGCTGCAGGCAAGGCCATTTTTGTAGCCACTGATCTTGATCTTGTCGAAGTTGCATTGCAGGTCTCCAACGACAACAGCGCCGTTGTCAGGCAATGGATGGAACAGGGCAAATTTGCGCCTGTCTCGGATGATCAGGCAAGATACTGGTTCGATAGCCAGGCAACCGTATGGGCAGTCGTGGTAAAACCCTGGGTACTGGTTCAGGACATTAATGAGGATAAGAATGATCACCAAAGCAGTTAATACTGTTGAGCTTGCCCTTGAATCCTCTGTCACACCAATCATCAGGCAGCAAGCATAAACACGCGTAACCTTGCATGAGCAGGATCCGCCCACTTGATTATATTGCCCGGAAACTGCTCTATCTTTGGGCCAGGGTCGAGGTTGTTCCTGCTGATATCGGTGAGCTCAACATCGACCCGGACAAACCGGTCATTTACGTACTCGAATCACGCGCCTGGTCCAGCCTGCTGGTGCTTGAACATGAAACCGCAAGGCTGGAGCTGACATCACCACTGGCGAGGCTGCCGACACCTGAGCTGCGCAACTGGCACAGCGTTTACACCATAGCACCGCGCCAGCCTTTCAAGGCCTGGCTGCAGGACCAGCCAAAGCGCTCACGCATGATCAGGGGTATTCTGGAAACACTGCGGGAGAACCCGGCTCTGGATATTCAGTTTGTCCCTGTTTCAATATTCTGGGGAAGACCGGTAGCCAAACAAAAACATGCGCTTACCGTACTGTTTGCGCATTCATGGGAAATCGCGGGTCGTATTCGCCAGTTTTTCAGAATCCTTATCCATGGCCGCGATACCCTGGTACAGTTTTCTGAAGCCATCAGTCTGCGCAAACTGATTGTTGACAAACTGAACAACGATGAAAACATCGATAATATCCAGCAGGCATTGTCGGACAGGCTGCATCAGGTCAAAACAGCCACCCTGGGCCCGGACACTTCACACCGCCGCACCCTGGTCAGAGAGCTTCTGCTGATACCTGAAGTACAGGACGCAATCCGAAAACGAAGTGTTGAGGAAAACAAGTCGCCTTACAAAGCCGCCCTTCAAGCCAGAAAATATCTTTATGAAATTGTTGCTGATCGCACCAGCATAACAATCAAATTAATGCAGATGGGGCTCACATCCTTCTGGAACAGGTTTTATTCCGGCATCAAGGTACATCATGCCGAGCAACTCCGCAGCCTGGCGCTCACACATGAGCTCGTTTATGTACCCTGTCATAGAAGCCATGTGGATTACCTGTTACTTTCTTATGTCATTCATTATCAAGGCCTCTCTATTCCACATATAGCTGCCGGTAAAAATCTGAATATGCCGATTATCGGCTCCATCCTGCGCGGCGGTGGTGCTTTTTTTATACGGCGCAGCTTCAAGGGCAATGAACTGTATTCAACAGTCATGTTTGAATACCTGGCCAGACTGATTTCCATGGGCACACCCGTCGAGTACTTTGTGGAAGGCGGTCGCAGTCGTACCGGAAGGCTGCTCAAACCGAAGCCGGGTATGCTTGCAATGACAGTGCGCGCCTTTCTCAAATACCGCAAGCAGCCGATTGCTTTTATCCCGGTATATATCGGTTATGAAAAAATGATTGAAGGCAAGGACTATCTTGCCGAATTGTCAGGTCGCGATAAAAAAGCAGAGTCCCTTATTACATCAATTCGGTCAATCCTTGGCATCAAGGGCAACTTTGGCAATGTTTATGCCAGCTTCGGCACACCGGTAATGCTTACCAATCACCTCGACAAACATAAACCCAACTGGCCGGTTCTGGACTACGACGATACACAAAAGCCCGAGTGGCTTAAGCGGACTGTCAATGATGTGGCTGAACACATAATGACAAACATTAACCGCACTGCCCATGTTAATGCCATTAACCTGGTTGCAACCGTGTTACTTGCGACGCCCAAG
The DNA here is from genome assembly GCA_050049835.1 of Gammaproteobacteria bacterium. Lineage (GTDB taxonomy): Bacteria > Pseudomonadota > Gammaproteobacteria > SZUA-229 > SZUA-229 > JABDQW01. The sequence continues at coordinate 288 of JASFVM010000321.1, read as the reverse complement.
CAGCACATGGATGAATTACAGCTCGCTGCAATGATTGACATCTATAGAGCTCTCATCATCTCGACAGGTTACTCCAGCAAGATCAAGATAACTTCTCTTTCAGGCATCGAGCAAATACACCGCGCGGAAGAATTAAAACGTGTAAAAAGACGCAAGCATAAAATGGGAGACATCATATATCTTGATGCCACCAATTCGGTATTGCTGACTTATTACCGCAACAATATCTTGCATCTGGTCGCCTTACCGTCAGTCATCGCCTGCTGCTTCAACAACGCGTCTGTACAA
>JASFVM010000320.1:0-3373 GCA_050049835.1 Gammaproteobacteria bacterium | reverse complement strand
TATTACCCGGTTTCCATATCACTCGAACCCGGATATGATTTTTACCTGAACCTCCACTATTCCGTTGCCTCGGCTATTTTCCCGGCTCAGGTGTATCACTACCGGGTTGTCGCCATGCCGTGTCAGCATTGGTGATGATATTTTCTTCGTCTGATTGCATCATTTCACGTAAACGTTCACGTGCATCGGCGGAAATACGGACGCGCACATCATCGTCTTCATGGTAGTGATGATAGATCTCGCGTATGGTTTCTTCGTCATGGGCACGAAAAAGGTGGGCGGCCTGCCGTGCGCGCCAGGCGGTAAAGCCCAGTTGTTTCAGCGCTTTTTCACCGAGAAGTAATGCACCTTCAAATGTTTCACGTTCGTAGACATCTACCTCGTGTTCAAGCAACTCGAAAACATGGGCAACGTCCCAGGCACGGGAAACAATTTTAAGGTGCGGAAAATTCTCGCGCACCAGCTCAGTCAGTCGTAAAGCACTTTCCGGCTCATCAATGGCAATGACCATCAAGCTGGCGTTTTCAGCGCCGGCCGCGCGCAACAGGCCAAGACGGCGGGCATCACCATAGAAAACCTTGAAGCGAAACCGTCGCAGGGTTTCAATGTGGTTGGGATCATGTTCCAGCACGGTCGCATCTATACCGTTTGCATGCAACAGGCGACCGACTATCTGACCGAAACGTCCGAAGCCGGCAATAATAACTTTATTACCCTCATCTTCCATCTCGTCCATGGGCGGAGCAGGTGTATGATCGAGAAGTGGTTCAATAAACTTGTCGTGCACGACAATCAATAGTGGTGTGGTAAGCATTGACAGAGCAACGGTAACAATCAGGGTGTCGGTAATATCGCCTGGAAAAACGCCTGTCGCCTGGGCAACGCTGAACAACACAAATGCAAACTCTCCGCCCTGGGAAAGCACCAGTGCAAACAGCGGCAATTGACGACCGGGTAGTCCGTAGAGGCGGCCCAGTACAGAAAGGACAATCATCTTTATTGCAACCAGACCTGATGCCAGGCCGATAATCAGCAACGGGTCGCGCAGCAGGATGCCAAAATCGATCGACATACCCACGGCAATAAAAAACAGTCCCAGCAACAAACCCTTGAAAGGTTCGATATCACTTTCCAGTGCATGGCGATATTCTGATTCGGCAAGCAGGACACCGGCAAGAAAAGCGCCTAGCGCCATTGACATACCGACCGCTTCCATCAGCAGGCCGGTAGCAATCACCAGCAGCAGCGAAAATGCAGTAAATATCTCACGCAGGCCTGTCGCAGCAATCAGGCGTAATACCGGTAGTAATAAAAAGCGTCCGCCAACCACAATCAATATAATCACGCCGAGTGCTTCGATCAGCGCCAGCCAGTCAAAACTGCTGGCTGCATCCGCTTCATTGGTAGTTAACAATGGAATCACGGCCAGCATCGGGATCACTGCGATATCCTGAAACAGCAACACAGAAAAGCCGCTGTGACCAGCGGGGGTCGGTAGCAGGTTTTTCTCGGTCAGCAGTTGCAGGGCCATCGCGGTAGATGAGAGAGACAGACCCATGGCAGCAACCATGGCAACCGGGCCGGTCATGCCCAAAACCATGCCGAACCCGGCTAGTAACACAGCGGTGATGATAACCTGGGCGGCCCCCAGGCCAAGGATGGGTTTGCGCATCTCCCACAGGCGTTGCGGATTGAGTTCCAGGCCGATGGCAAACAGCAATAGCACAACACCAAATTCTGCGAAATGCAGGATGTCACTTGATTCGCGTATCAGACCAAGCCCCCACGGTCCGATTACCACACCGGCAAGCAGGTATCCCAGCACAGCACCAAAGCCCAGGCGTTTTGAAACCGGTACCGCGATAACCGCGGCCAGCAGGTAAATAAAGGCATTGAATAACAGACTATGATCGTCCATTACTGCTCCCTGTCAGTTGCCGACTGGTAATCTTCGAGTAACTGGCGGTATCGTGCCGCGTGCTCATTGATTGTTTCATGCGACAGACTATGGCCACCCTGCAGCACCAACGGGGGCATAAAATTCATGCCACAAAACCGGGCTGTCTGCTCAATGGGTCGAATGAGGTCTGCAAATGCATAATGATGGATGCCGTCCGGTCCGTATTCCGCAGCGGGCGCCCCGGTACTGACCGCGAGCATAAAATCCTTGCCACGCAGCGCGGTACCTCCGGGTCCGTAGGCGAAGCCGCGCAACAATACAGTATCTAACAGATGTTTGAAGATTGCGGGTGCTGCGTACCAGTAAATCGGATGCTGAAAAACGATCAGGTCAGCATCACGCATGATGGCCTGTTCAGCGGCTGTGTTGATAAAGAAATCAGGATAGAGTTCATGCAAGTCACGAAAATTGAGGTTGGGGAGATCACGTATAGCATTGCATAGAGCACGATTGATCACCGATGTCTCTATAGCAAGGTGGGCAAAATAAACCGCAATGTTAGGATTATTACTCATTTGCATTCTCTCCAGGTGGCCGTATTGTGACCCAAGTACCTGAGCAGACCAAGTCATAAAGCAAAATTCGGGCTGAATTTGTTCACAGTTCTCCAGTTTTCTCCACCTGTACGATGTTAATTAAATCGAGGATTCTTGCTCAATATCATGGATATTATATTTACCTGGGTTAATCTGTGAATAACTAATAATGAGGTTAACAAATGCTAGGCGAAAAACATGATCTGATACACGAGTTGCCCGAGCACAAGGAGTGTATTCATGAACTCAAGATGAGTGACGAGAACTTCCGAAAAATGTTCGATGAATACCACGAGCTGGATCACCAGATTATAAGGATGGAAGAAGGCATCGAAACACCTTCGGACGATGTTCTGGAAGAACTGAAAAAGCAGAGGCTGTTTCTGAAAGATCAGCTGTTTGCGATGATCAGGGATGCGATTTCAGATTGACCTGCGCTGGATAGTATCAAGTAAGACCAGGGAGTGGTTGGTTATGTTCTCGCAAAGACGCAAAGAGTGCGGGTATTCCGCCATAAAAAAGTACACGGTTACCCTGCATGCTTTGCGCCTCAGCGAGAAATAATATATTTTCAGTTACAGAAAAGTTTAACGCCTGGTTCTTTTCTTCTTTTTTGATCTTTCCCTGGCACGATCAGCAGCGTAAATGCCCTTCACGTAAGCGGTGACATTTTTCTGGCTGTCTTTCAGGCCGGCCAGTTCTTCAAGGACAGCCTGCCGGGCTGTTGTCGCTTTCGTGATGGCTTTTTTTGTCGCATTCAACTCAGAGGTTGTTGTTCTAACAGCTTTGCGTGTATCTGCAGTTGAATTCTTCTTCTCTGCTGCGATGGCACGTTGCTTTCTTTTCATCTGCGCCGCATGGCGTTTTCTCAGTCGAC
>JASFVM010000061.1:0-10550 GCA_050049835.1 Gammaproteobacteria bacterium | reverse complement strand
ATCTTCAGTGAACTGTTCGGGGCGCGTAAACGGATTGGGATTAACCATAAAGCGCACCGAGAAGCGGTGTTTGCCGGCGCTTATTTCAGGGTAGCATTCCAGTGTGTCGGGTACGGATATATGCAAAAGCTGTACGGCCTGGTTGGTATCAATGACTTTCTGGAAAAATCCTTTTATTGCTGTCTCTTCACTGTCATTAGACGAATTTCTCAATACATCAAGAAGCATGGTGACCGATTCTTCAAGCACGCTGAAGGGGCTGAACCATTTCATCAGATGCTCGCGTCGGGTACTTTCAGACCGGGTAAGCCAGAAATGAAATGCCGGCAAATCAAAATCACAGATCGGACCCGGTACCGAATTTTTCTGTCGAACAGCGTTCAGCAGTTCAGCGCTTTGGGTTACCTGGCCTAATTGTCCCGTATTCGACTGTAATCTGCTGATCAGCGCAGTCTGTTTATCAAGTAGCGTCATCAACTGAACCTGGTCGATCTGGGGACGTTTCGAGAGCCTTTCCAGTCGTGAATGCTGACGCTCAAGCTCCTTGAGTACTTCAAGTTTGATATCACTTCGTGTGGTGAATGAAAGAATGTCCGTAATTGCGTCGATAGCTATAGGATTGTCCCATGCAGAGCCATGCTTGACATGAAAAGCAAACTGTTGGAACAGTTTTTCCAGCCTGAGGAACGTGCGGATGCGTTCGTTAAGCGGTTGTTCGTATGTGAGGTAATCTGTCACGGCAGGCTCGATTGGTTAATCCGTTCATTTTTGCACAAATACGGGATCACATAAAGTTGTCCGAGCGGGAGAGCGACAGATATTGCCGATGGAGTTTGCGCACTGAATGCTCCAGCTCTGCCAGCGTCCCATTATTATCAAGGTAATCATCGGCAGTGGCTCGTCTGGTCGCATCATCGGCCTGGCTGTCTATAATCGCACGGATTTGCTGCTCATTGCGCCCGTCCCGTGCCTGAACACGTCTAATACGTTCGGCTTCGGCTGCATTGACCACCAGCACTCTGTCAACGAGATCATGCTGCCCTGATTCGAGCAGAAGAGGAATGACAACCAGTATGTAAGGCTGGTCCCTGTGTTCCTGTTTAAAAGCCCTGATTTGCTCGCGGACACGGGGATGAATGATATTTTCAAGTTTTTTCTTTTTGCCGGTGTCACTGAAAACGATTTCGGCCAGCTTCGTTCGGTCCAGTCCGCCCTCGCTGGTCAATACCGATCTGCCAAAGGTGGTGACAATTTCGCTCAACACGTCAGTGCCGGGTTCAACCAGTTGGCGGGCAATCACATCGGCATCTACTACCGCTACCCCAAGCCGCTCGAAGAACGTTGCAACCTGGGATTTGCCGCTACCGATACCGCCTGTCAGGCCAATCGTCAGCATTATTGCAAGGTAACTAGATAAGCCCGGTTTATCTCATTGCCCCAAAGTAGCGCTATCCAGCCGGCAACAGCCAGATATGGACCGAATGGTATAGGCTGCTGAGTGCGTGCTTTGCCTGTGACAAGCATCACCGACCCGGCAATGGCGCCGACAATAGACGAAACAAGAACTATCTGGGGCAGCATGGTCCATCCCATCCAGGCACCCAGGGCAGCGAGCAATTTGAAATCGCCAAACCCCATACCTTCCTTGCCCGTTACCAGTTTGAATACATGGAATACAGTCCACAGCACCAGGTAGCCGGTGATGGCACCAATCACACTGGCCTGTAACGAGGTATAGGTATCAAACAGGGCAAAGATAATGCCGAGCCACAACAAGGGCAGGGTAAGATTGTCTGGCAGCAATTGTTTGTGAATGTCGATCATTGTTAATGCAATCAGTACCCAGGTGAACAGCAGGCCGCCAACGGTTTGCAGCGTCACGCCGAATTGCCAGGCGACAGCAACAGACGCGAGAGCAGTGATGACTTCAATTGCCGGGTATTGTAAGGAAATGGGTGTTTTGCAGGATGAGCATTTGCCGCCGAGCAAGATATAACTGATGACGGGTATGTTTTCCCAGGCGCGAATCGTGTGGCCACAATGCGGGCAGCTGGATGCCGGTGTGGCGAGACTGATTTTTGTTTTTACATCATCTGCCGGTAATTCCATTTCGAGAAACTCGTGGCATTGCTGTCGCCAGTCCCGTTCCAGCATAACCGGCAGGCGGTATATTACGACATTAAGGAAGCTGCCTGCACAAAGGCTGAACAGAACAACGGCTGTATAAAACAGCCATGGTTCTGTCTGGAAAGCGGCGAGTAGTTCCAAAAGGAGCTAATGACTTTGTGATACAACTTCACCCATCTTGAAGACGGGCAGGTACATGGCAATAACCAGGCCACCAATAACCACTGCGAGGAAAGACATGATCAGAGGTTCCATCAATGCGGTCAGGTTATCAACCGCATCATCGACCGCAGCTTCATAATAATCAGCTACTTTCGCCAGCATTTCATCGAGCGCACCGGATTCTTCACCGATACCAACCATCTGGATCAGCATGTTCGGAAACAGTACTTTGTTTTGCGACAGGCTTGCCTGCAGCGTGGTACCGGAGGCGATATCGTCGCGCACTCGCAAGATTTCCTTGGTATAGACGCTGTTACCTGCAGCGCCGGCAACCGAAACCATGGCTTCGACCAGCGGTACACCGGCAGCGAACATGGTTGCCAGCGTTCTGGAAAAACGGGCAATGGCAGAGTTAAACATCAATGCGCCAAATGCCGGCATCTTGAGTGAGAGTACATCCAGCTTTTCGCGTAATTTGCGCGAGCGTTTCTTGGCTGCAAGGAAGCCCATGATTGCGGCAATGATTGACAGGCCCAGCAGCCATCCCCATTCGATCATGAAATCGGACAGATTGACGACCATCTGGGTGAAGGCCGGTAATTCTGCACCAAAGCCTTCGAACATGCCGGCGAAGGTTGGTACCACGAAAATCAACAGGATCGCGGTCACGATAACCGCAACAACCAGTACGGCAATCGGATAGGTCAGTGCTTTCTTGATTTTTGATTTCAGCGCTTCCGTTTTTTCCTTGTAGGTAGCGACCTTGTCCAGAAGGTCTTCCAGTGCACCGGACTGTTCACCGGCATCTACCAGGCTGACGAAAAGGTCATCAAAATACAACGGGTGTTTTGCCAGGGCGCTGGCGAAGGTGCCGCCAGCCTCGACATCGGCCTTGATCTTCATGATCAGCTCGGTCATGTTCTTGTTGTTATGGCCCTGTCCAACAATATCGAATGCCTGCACCAGCGGCACACCGGCCTTGAGCATGGTAGCCATCTGGCGGCTGAATACCGCGATATCACCGGGTACGATCTTTTTGCCCTTGTTGCCAAACAGTGATTTGCCTTTTCGTTTCACCTTGCCGGGCTTGGGAGTGACGCCTTGCTTGCGCAATTCGGCTTTAACAGCGTCGATACTGATTGCTGTTGTCTCGCCCCTGATGAGTTTTCCCTGCTTGTTCGTGCCTTCCCAGGTAAAAGTTGCTGCTTGTGCCATTGTTACTTCCTAATCAGTCTTTGGTTACACGGTTTACTTCTTCCAGGCTGGTAACACCCTGGATCACTTTGAGCAGGCCTGATTGACGCAGGTCTTTCACACCTTCTTTTTGCGCCTGGTCTGCAAGATCAAGCGCCGTGCCGTTATTCATGATGATGCGGCCCATTTCTTCGGATATTTTCATGACCTGATAAATACCTACGCGGCCCTTGTAGCCATCGGAGCACTGGTCACAGCCAACGGCCTTGTACAGGGTAAATCCTTCATTGATCTGCCCATCGGTAAAGCCTTCTTCTTCCAGTGCTGCCCGCGGTATTTCTTCAGTTGTTTTACAGTTTTCACACAGGCGCCGTGCCAGGCGCTGGGCAATAATCAGTGAAACAGCCGAGGCTATATTGAACGGGGGGACACCCATATTCACCAGACGGGCCAGTGTTTGCGGAGCGTCGTTGGTATGCAGTGTGGACAGTACCATGTGACCGGTTTGAGCCGCCTTGATCGCTATTTCCGCCGTTTCGAGGTCACGAATCTCACCCACCATGATGATATCCGGGTCCTGACGCAGGAATGAGCGCAAAGCCGAGGCAAAGTCAAGACCAACCTTGTTGTTGACATTGACCTGGTTGATGCCTTCGAGGTTGATTTCCGCCGGGTCTTCGGCCGTTGATATGTTTCTGTCTTCGGTGTTCAGAATATTCAGACCGGTATACAGTGATACGGTTTTACCACTACCGGTCGGGCCGGTTACCAGAATCATGCCGTACGGGTTGGCCAGCGCATCAAGGTAAAGCTGCTTCTGATCGGGTTCATAACCAAGGGCATCAATGCCAAGCTGTGCGCTGGAAGGGTCGAGAATACGCAATACGACTTTTTCACCAAACAGTGTCGGACAGGTATTGACACGAAAGTCGATCGCCTTGTTTTTCGAGATCTTCAGTTTGATTCTACCGTCCTGCGGGACACGCCTTTCAGCGGTATCCATTTTAGACATGACTTTCAGTCGTGCGGCCAGCTTCAGGCCCATTGCTACCGGCGGCTTGGATACTTCGCGCAGCACACCGTCGATGCGTAAACGTACCCGATATTTTTTCTCATAGGGCTCGAAGTGGATATCAGACGCACCTTTCTTGATCGCGTCTAACAGTACTTTATTGACGAATTTAACGACCGGTGTGTCATCTGCTGCGCTGGCTGCTTCGGCCGCATCAGGTACCGCCTGTTCAGTGTCAGCAAATTCAACATCCTCGAGATCATCATCGAGTTCCTCATCGAGGGCTTCGTCTTCCTCAAGCAGTTTCTCGATGAATTTACTGAGCTTGTTTTCTTCGACCAGTACGGCTTCGGTGTTGGTGCCGGTCTGGAATTTGATGTCATCGATAGCGGCAAGATTGGTAGGATCGGATATGCCGACATACAGCCTGTTGCCGCGCTTGTATAGCGGTACAGCATGGTGCCTGGTTATCAGCTTGTCATCGACGATGTCGCGTGGAACAAATTCGGTATCGAGGACATCGAGATCGAATACCGGCAGGCCGAATTCATTGGATGCTTCCATGGCAATCTTGCTCGCTGAAAGCACGTTATTATTTACCAGGTACTGAGTGAAGCTGATTTTTTCATCATGCGCACTTTTCAGTGCGGTGATCGCCATATCTTCATCCAGCAAGCCGTCGTTAACAAGCTTGCGCGAAAGCCCGCTCAGTTTTGGTTCGGCACTCATTGCAGTCCCCGTACTCCGATTATTTAGCCCTGACAGCAACAAAAATTATCCTGTTGCCTGAATATTATTTGTACATATATAGAATCGATTATAGGAGGAAAATGGCCTAAAACCAGTTTTTCGGCAGTCTGGGAAGAATTGTTTGAAGAGTGGAAAGACAAGAAAAAACCCGGTAAATATCACCGGGTTCTGATCTGATACCTGTAGTAATGCCTTGCTGATTACGGTGGCGGTGCTTTGGTAATGGTTTCCTTGATATTTGTGTCTTGCAGATAGGTGACGGTAATGGTGTAACAGTCATTGATGGTACCGCTGCCACAGGATCCAATGTTATAGCTGAACTGGTCCTTGTCACCATCCGGACGCCAGCCCAGGGCATTGGGCAGTGTTGTTGTATCCCCGCCCGGCGTATAGTTGCCGGCAACATACGTACCGTTCTCATAAAAATAATTATCCAGGAAGATGGCAAGCTGTTCAGCGTTCTGCACGGCCGTGCCGCGCTTTGATACTTCCATGTAACCGTTATACGAGGGTATCGCAATGCCCGCCAGCAGGCCGATGATACCTACGGTTATTACAAGTTCCACCAGTGTATAACCGGCATTTCTAGATCTGTTCATTGTCTTTCTCCACAACTCTGTACCCGGATTATGGGTGTTTTCAGAAACTTTGCATCCAATAGTAGTGCGAAACTGCTGAACGTGCCGAATAGCCGGATAAACAGTCATATTACTGGGTATAAAAGATGGTTATTGCCGGTGTCGTCAAACCAAGATAGGCTGGTGTTGTCACTACCACGTTATCGCCAGGCCCCCAGTTGCCGCCAGGTCCCGAGCCATCACCGGCAATGCCGACTATGCCGCTGACATCAACCGCTGCAGCCGCATACGGAGCTCCACCTTCGGGTGCAGTTGCACCTGCCGAGTTCAGTTCAGTAATGATGTTGGCGGCAGTGGTCGGGAAAGTTGTCGGTACATTCATCGCAACTTCGGCGGCAAATTTTGCCAGACCGTCACTGATAAAACGCGTGGCAATATCAACGTGCTCGGCCACTTTGACGCGTTTGGCATTATCGATGTAGCTGTTGTACGACGGGATTGCAATGGCTGCCAGGATACCGATGATGGCAATCACGATCATTAATTCGATCAGGGTAAAACCATGGGATGAGTTCGCTGTTTTCATGGTTAACCTCGTGCTGTGTCAGATTTTTTTTGAAAAAAAAGCCCCTCCCGGGGGAGAGGCTCTTTCTATCGTTGCTAGCCTGTGATTAGTAGGTTAAAACGATGTTTGGCGTAGTCAGGTTAAGATAAGCCGGGGTATCAACAGTAACAGTGTCACCTGAAACCCAGATACCACCAGTACCTGAACCGGCAATTCCTACCTGGCCGGTAGCATCAACTGCAGCACCAACTACATACGGAGCACCGCCTTCTGGGGCAGTCGCACCGGCGCTGTTCAGATCAGCGACGATCAGTGCATCAGTAACAGGGAATGTTGTCGCAACATTCATTGCTGTCTCACTGGCATACTTGGCCATGCCTTCCTTGATGTAACGTGCAGCTGCATCCACGTGCTCAACAACTTTCGAACGCTTGGCGTTGTCGATATAGCTGTTATAGGACGGGATGGCAATCGCTGCCAGAATACCGATGATAGCGATAACGATCATCAGCTCGATAAGGGTAAAACCTTGGGTTTTCTTCATGCTTCTCTCCTGAGAAATTAGTTAACTAACTCTTCAATTTTTTATTATTTCGCTTTATTCATGAAAGCTGTTAGTGATATAGCAGATGCCGTGCCAATTGCCATGAAAAAATAAAAAAACTTTTTAAATCAGAAGGATATAAAGCAACATACAAGATGCGGGAGTGTGCGCATGAGTGACAAAATTGTCACATTGTGACAATTTTGTGGGACATTTGCCGGTGTGCCATCAATTTTAATGCTGAATTCAATCGATACCGAATTTTTCCAGGCGGTAGCGCAGCTGGCGCAGACTGAGGCCAAGCAGCTTGGCGGCAGCTGTTTTATTCCAGCGGGTTTTTTCCAGCGCCTGCATGATTGAGTTTTTTTCCTGACCTTCGAGATCAAGATCAAGTGAGCGATTGTCAGGCGTCTTGTCTGCTGATGGCGACGTATGTGCTTGTGGATTGAGCTCAAGGTCATCGACATCGATGCTACTGTTGTCAGCCAGCGCGCAGGCGCGTTCAAGAATGTTTTCCAGTTCGCGGACATTGCCGGGGAAGTGGTAGTTCATCAGTGCTTCGATAGCACCATCGCTGATATCGGGGGTGTTTTCAAGTCCTGATTTTGTTGCGATTGACTGGAGAATCTGTTGGGCCAGTAATGGTATATCCTCGGTTCTGTCACGCAGACCCGGTACCGTGAGATCAATGACATTGATACGATAGTACAGGTCCTGACGGAACAGGCCTTCGCGAACCAGTTGTTCAAGGTTCTTGTGGCTCGCGCTCAGAATCCTCACATCGACCGGTAGCTCATGCTCGGCACCAACGGGTTTTACCGCTTTTTCCTGGATCGCGCGCAATAGCTTTACCTGCATATTCAGCGGCAGTTCGGCAACCTCATCCAGAAACAGGGTGCCGCCATTTGCTGCCTGGAACAGGCCTTCCTTGTCATTGTTGGCACCGGTAAAACTGCCCTTGATATGGCCAAAAAACTCGCTTTCCATCAGCTCTGCCGGTATCGCACCACAATTGACCGGTACAAATGGCGCCGTCGCACGAGAGCCCTGTTCATGAATCATGCGGGCAACACGTTCCTTTCCCGAGCCTGATTCGCCATGGATGAAAACCGGTGCCTGGCTGCGCGCCAGTCTGGCAATTTTCCGGGTTATGGAGACAACCGCTTGCGATTGCCCGGTGATCGTCGTCTTGTCTTTTACCGGGCTGCCATTGGTTGCGGCTGGAAGGGCGGTCGCGGAAGAAACCAGGTTTCTCAGGATCTGTATATCTACCGGCTTTGAAACAAAATCAAAAGCACCCGCTTTCAAAGCCTTGACAGCCAGTTCCATGCTGCCATGTGCAGTGATCACTGCGATGGGAATTTCAGGGTGCTTTTGCTGGATATACTCGACCATTTCAATACCGTCACCATCCGGCAGGCGCATATCAGTGAGGCACAGATCGAAATGCTCTGTCTCAACCAGTTTGTATGCATCCGCAAGATTCATTGCAGAACGGGTACTGAGTCCCATACGCGCCAGCGTAATTTCGATGAGTTCACAGATATCCGGTTCATCATCAATGATTAGCACGTGTTTTGCTGTCATTAAACTGATGTCCCTTTGGCTTGAAGATATATTGATTAACTTGGGTTACTGAATGTTTGAAACCTTGCTGACCTGCTGTTCAGGCGCCTGCAGAAAATAGATCCTGAAGCAGGTGCCGCCAGCGGGTAAGGCGATATGTCGTATTTTAGCACGGTTGCTTTCGGCCACTTCCTTGGTGATATACAAACCCAGACCGGTGCCTTCATTGCTGGTGGTGAAAAACGGGTCGAAAATTTGTTTTGCCGTTTCGGAGTCGATACCCGGTCCGTTATCAATGACATCGATAAACGGCTGGTTGAATTCCATATTAATACCCCCCTGAATACTGATATTGATATCGCTCAACGGCATTTTGCAATGACTGACTGCATTTCGACACAAATTCCACATGACCTGGTGTAACTGGCTTGAATCAAACAGTATGGCAGTATTATCGGGTTTTATATCGATGTCTATCTGCTGCTTATCAAGCCCCTGTGAGGCAGCATATTCATTCCTGAACCGCTGCAGCCATGGCAGTAATTCGATGTGCTCGGGTGTGCCTCGTTGCTGGCGTGACAGTTGCAAAACGTTTTCAACCACACCATTCAATCTCTGCACCTGGGTGTTGATAATGTTGGTCAGCTTTTTATCCGGACCACTTTCTATCGTTTCATTCAACAGTTGTGATGCGTGGTGGATGGCCGCCAGCGGGTTACGAATTTCATGTGCAATACTTGCTGTCAGTCGGCCCAGTGAAGCAAGCCTGACCTGCTGGAAACGCTGATTGAGCTGACTGGCATCTTCAAGGAAAACCAGGGTTGAGCTGTTATTGCCGGCAGTGGGCTCAATGCGGCTGAAACCGGGTTGCAGATCCGGCAGACCATGCCGCTGCTGTACGGGCTTATGCTGGATTGGTTCAACGCTGTTTTGCCATTCAATAAAGCGATCATGCAAACCGGGCAGGATTTCCTTTAGCGTCGTGTTGTAACCTGGATGGATGTTCCCAAGCAGGCTTTTAGCCGCATTGTTGGCCATTTCAATAACGCCATCGGGATCAATGACAAGAATGCCGGTACGCATGTTGCGAATGATATGCTCATTCAACTGAACGACATTTTTCAGTTCACGGCTACGTTCGCTGGCCAGCTGTTCGCTTTCCCGCATGCGGCGTGCAATGATGGATGTGATGAAAGCAAAGGCAAAAATCACAATGCCCAGAATACCGGCCTGTACGTAGGCTTCACGATAATCCGGGACAACAAGCTGTGCATAGATATGCTCACCGAGCAATGCAAGTGAAGTTGTAGCAGCCAGAAACAGAGTGACGCGCCGGGTCAGGAATATACTGGAAAGCGATATATTGATAATCAACAGCATGCCAAGACCTGAGCGGATGCCGCCACTGGCATGCATCAGGGCGATGATGAAAATGACATCAATGCAAACCTGGGTCACCACTTGTGTATCAAGTCCGGGTTTATGCAGGTACAGGCTCAGCATGAAAGCCAGGCAGGCAGTGATATATCCGATTGATGCCCAGAGAAACAGTTGTGCATGATAATCAGCGGGACGTATGAACTGTTCTGTCCAGCCGTTGATGTACAGTGTAAGCATGAGCAGCGCCAGGGCGCTTCTGTAATAATTGAACAGGCGCAGGTATTGCCAGCTGCGGTTGTGCTGGTCGGGATGTAAAACCGGTCTGTCAGTCTCGGTGCTTATGGTCTTTTTCCCAGTCCCGTTCATGTTGCTTGCAACAAAATGTGTCGTTACCTGAGATAATAGCCTCTTTTCGTGGAATATAGGTTTCGCACTGCAGGCATTTCACCATATCGTCTGTTGTTGCCGAACCGGTTTTTTTCTGCTGCAGACTTCTGCTTCCGAGGCGATTCTTTATAATGACAAATACAAGTAAAAGTGCAGCAATGATAACTAGAGTACGAAACATATCAGTGGTCTGAATAACAAGAGATTATGAATGAGTAAATCTGTCCGAATCGCAATGGTACAGGATAATTTTCTTGTCGGCGATATCAGTGGGAATGCCAGGCT
>JASFVM010000318.1:0-3381 GCA_050049835.1 Gammaproteobacteria bacterium | reverse complement strand
GCTGTTCAACCTGATCAGCAAACAACTGGGTGATAATCGTCTGTTCACTATTGGCATCGGCTCGGCACCCAATAGCTACTTTATGCAAAAAGCAGCCCGGGCAGGCCGCGGTACCTTTACCTATATCGGCGATATTAATGAAGTCCGGCAAAAAACAAGCGAACTACTGCAGAAACTTGAGTCACCCGCACTCGTCGATATCAATGTTGATTTAACTGGACTGGATATAGAGGCCTTCCCCGATCCTGTGCCTGATCTCTATCTCGGTGAGCCGCTGACCGTATTGATCCGTGGCAGAAAGCTCGAAGGCAATATTAACCTCTACGGTAATTTTGGTGAGAGTAACTGGGAACAAAAGGTCGAAATATCCGATGCGATAAATCATCCTGGTATACGAACAGCATGGGCGCGCAGCAAGATTACATCGTTGCTGGAAAAACATCATGACGCTGGTAATGATAGCGAACGTGAACAGCTTAAAAACATGATCATCAATACATCGATCGATCATCATCTAATCAGTCGCTTTACCAGCCTGGTTGCAGTCGATGTTACACCTGTTAACAGCAGTGGCTACTTATACAGTGAAAAACTGAAAGCCAACCTGCCACATGGCTGGAAACCCGGTAAAACCAACCAGCAGCACGGACAGCAGATGTTCATGGCACAGCTCAGCCTGCCACAGACAGCGACCACAGCTCCTTTGCATATGATGATTGCAGCAATGCTGTTCGCGATGGCGATGATTTTCTTCCTGTGGAGAAAACTGTTATGAATAGCCATTACAAACTGACTTTTATTTTTATAATACTGTTATTCGCCGCTGCCTGGCAGTTAGGTCTTGCAGGCTGGATTCATACCAAGGCGATAGCTGCCCAGGTGCTGCTTGAGCGTGCATGGCAGCAAACTCTGACAGACAACAAGCACCATAAACCCTGGTCATGGGCAGATACCTGGCCAGTCGCAGAATTGATTGTGCCAGATCTGGCTATTGAACAGATCGTTCTTGCAGGAGACAGTGGCGCAATACTGGCTTTTGGGCCCGGCCACTCTTCTGCCAGCGCCATGCTGCATGAGCGTGGTACTGTAATAATCAGCGGACATCGTGACACGCATTTTCGATTCCTGCAGGATCTCGAAAAAGGTCAACGTCTGATCCTGAAAACAAAGTCCAGGATTAATTATTACACGGTCAGTCATACCGAAATTATAGACAGTCGAAGTTTCGCACTGGATCGTGACGTTGACGAGCTGATACTGGTCACCTGTTACCCGTTCAACTCTATGACAACTGGCGGCCACGATCGTTACCTTGTTTATGCGCAGCGTGAACGCATCATATAAGCCGACTTCCGCCACTGCGGCGGCTCTTAGACAATTCCCCGTAAAAAAGGTAATCTTGAACCCATCAAAATGCACCAAATTGTATATTTTTCCAAAGCATACATTCACGCACATTAGGGGGAGGGGCAATTGTTATGAATATTTTATATCAGAGCAGGAGTCTGGCACTGTTCACGTTTGTCGTAATACTTTCCGCATCATGCTCGGATAATGATGTCGAATACACAGGAATACTCGATCACAGGCCTGAAGGCAAAGATGGTATGTGGGTGATCGAAGGTAAATCGTTCAGCGTTACCGCGGATGTCGAACTGGATGAGGAAGATGGTCCTTTGCAGCCGGGCAGCTGTGTCGAAATCGAAATGGAAGAAGGCGACGTCAAAGAGATTGAATCAGCAAAAATGGAGAAGTGTCAGCCTCAACAGCAATGAAGTGTACTCGCGGGTGTCACTATAATAACCAGCAGACCAGGCTTCAATGGACTGGTTTAATCGATCCCGGGGACAGGATGTTTGGAGTCAGTCACTGGCTGGCCGCAGGAAAAAGCTTTTCCCGGTACTGGTTATCACTGAACACTGGTCGGCATTGGTACCGGCGCCGGCACACTATTAGCACTGTTATCTGTATTTATCAGGCTCCGGGTTCTCACAACCCAGCCAGGCAAATGCCTGACCAAAGTTACTGCAAATCTCAACTTCACGGCCAACCGCTTTTACCAGCGACTGGTATAGATGAGCCAGTCTGGTTTCATCGGGTCTGACCGCAATAATGGCGGTCCTGAATTTACCTCGCCCCTGCCCGAGTTCGCTCCCTATCTCTGTCATTCGATGTATATCTTCTTCCCTGATATTCAGGGACCAGATATCTTCAACATAGACGAGCTGATCATAATCAGACTTGATCTCGCCAATGTTATGGCTGTCGACCAGCCAGAATACATAATCGATCAGCTCCTGACCTTTGACATCGCCGGTGACACGGGTAATGATCAATTGCCCCTTGTTATAGACCTTGCGCTCAAGCATATGTTTAAGGTTACAGTTTTTTGACAGGAATCACTTCCGGTACTGCATGACGGTATTCCGGCATCGTCATTCCCAGCCTTGCATTGATATAAGTCGGGTCTGCGACAACAAATTGCTTGCCATCGAAAGTAACAGCATCACCTTGCGGAGCTTCTGTCATATGCACGGCCGTTGCAACATGCCCTGGATAATTCAATCCCACCACTTCGAGACCTAACAATCTTCGTACCAGCCAGGCGAAGAACACCGACCTGTCTTCACAATCTGAATAAGGATAATAGATTGTTTCTTCAGGGAAAAGATAATTTTCCTCGCCAAACTGCATATCATCCGTCTTGTATTTAAACGAAGTTTGGACAAATCTGAGCAGGAAGTTTAATGCCTGCTGTTCATCCATGTTTTTGATAGCTGTTGCAAGTTGCTGCAGCAGTGCCGATTCGGTTGTCTCGGCAACCTCCGAGTCGAAATAAACCTCAAGATCAAGCTGCGGATAAGTCTCAAGAAAATCTATTTGTGAACGGCTGTATTTCGCTTCAATGTCATAGCGCTTGCCGCCATACTCAAACGAGAGCGGGCGTGTTTGCATATCCCTGTCACTCACAGCCTGATTATGAATAACCATATCCATACTCTTGCTGGCATCCGGATACTGACCATCATAGGTATAAACCTGACCGGGTATTCTGGCGATACCATCAAAACTGACCGCGTAATATCGCTCACCACCAAGGGTAAAATATGTCACATCATATAAACGCTGAAACGATGGTATCAGTATAAAAACATCGCGCTCATTGTAGGCGACCCTGCTTTTGTAACCTGACTTGGTTAACACAAACCAGTTGAACAGCACCCGGGCGTTATCAGATGCCGGATAAATCAGTTGCGCCAGCTTATTTATCATCACCGCATAGCCCCAGTCATTAAGCTGCAAGGCCATTTGTTGCCTGTTTAATTGTACCAGCAACGGTTCGTAATCTGTTCTGCTTATGTCTGACCAGAACGTGCTGAT
>JASFVM010000316.1:0-3397 GCA_050049835.1 Gammaproteobacteria bacterium | reverse complement strand
TTGGGAAATATCAATGCCGGATTTGACTGTTGCATACAAACTTACGTTCATATAACGCAGCTAACGCACTGGTAGATATTGAACAATTAAATGGAGGATGTATGAAATATCCGGTAGTTCTTTTTTGCGCTCTGATGGTGCCGTTCTACGCTTCGGCGCATAGCGATGTGCACGAAGCTGCTGGTCTGCTTGACGGCATTGTGCACATGGTGGGCGGGCATATTTTGCCACCGGCTGTACTCGTTGCCGGGCTTCTTGTGAGCAGTCAGCTCTACGAGCACCATAGCAGCCCTGAAGACCGGCGAGTGCACGATCTACTCAGGGAGACGCACCCATGATATTCAAGCAGTTTTATGAACCCAGTCTGGGACACGCGTCGTACTTGATCGGTTCCGAGGAAACGGGTGAGGCACTGGTGCTCGATGTGCGCCGGGACGTAGACGACTACTACGAGTTCGCACGCAGCCAGGACCTGCGTATCGCCTACGCGGCCGATACACACCAGCACAACGACTACCTGTCTGGTATAACGCAGCTTGCATCCCGCGCACCGCTGGAGCTGCTCTCCGGCGCCCGTGCTGAGTTAGGCTATTCCACGGCCCACTGGAAGACGGCGACCGCCTGACCATGGGTGAGATCGAATTCGAAACACTGCACACCGGGCCACACACCGGAGCATATCAGTCTGCTGGTGCGCGACAGTGATCGTGGTGACGACCCCTTGATGCTGCTTTCAGGCGGCGCCTTGCTGGTGGCCGGCGTCGCACGTCCCGACCTTCTCGGCGACGAGGCTGAAAAGCGCAAGAATGCCAAGGCCATGTGCCGAAGGCTGAAGGAAAAGATCCTGCCGCTGCCCGATCACGTGATTGTGTTTCCGACCCACGTGGCGGGTTCGCTGTGCGGTGGCAACATCGGCAGCATGCTGATGACGACGATCGGCTACGAACGCAGGCTCAACGACATGCTGTTGAGCATCAGCAACGAAGCGAACTTCGAGAGCCGTTGCCTGGATATGGGGTCGCTACCGACTGTGCCTCCATACTGGCGGCGCATGCGCAAGCAGAATCAGGATGGCCCGGCGCTGCTCGGCGTGCTCCCGAAGCCGCCCGCGCTGCAGCCGGATGAATTCGCGCAGCACATGGAGGATGGCGCACTGATCGTGGACTGCCGCTCACCGGAGGCTTTTGCCGGCGCGCACATTCCGGATGCGCTCAACGTTGGCACAGGCACCTCGTTTCCCACTTGGGTCGGCTCGATCCTGCCGGTGGATGCGCGCATCCTGCTGGTTGTGGACGAGCCGGGACAGATACAGGATATCTACTGGAAGCTGCTGCGCATAGGTTACCGCGAGCCGGATGGCTGGCTCGCGGGCGGCATGCAGGCCTGGAGAACGTCGGCGAAGCCGCTCGGCTTGCTGCCGCAGTGGACACCGAAGCAACTGGATGCGCGTCGCCGCAACGGCAGCGATCTGTTCATACTTGACGTGCGCCAACCGGCCGAGTGGGACGACGGCCACATACCGGAGGCACATCATATCTCTGGCGGCGAACTGCCCTCGCGGCTGGACGGTCTGCCGCGGGACAAAGACATTGCTGTTTACTGCGGTAGCGGATATAGATCATCGGTCGCCGCGAGCCTGCTCAGACGCAACGGCCACAGCAAGGTCTACAATGTGATCGGGGGCTTCACCGCCTGGGAAGCGGACAACCTGCCGGTAGAAGGACGGTGACCTGGGCACCGATGATTGAATGACGAAAGGCAAACATCAACAGCCGGACAAGATGACAAATACAGGCTGATTCACTGACAATACTTCGATCGACATATATCGAATCTTGTCAGATGCCAACAGGCCGGTACTCCAGATGCTGTTCCTGTGTTAGAACTTTTACGTTCACGGAGCGTATTGAAAAATATCAATGACGTCTCACTGTTGCTTGCTCACACTGGACGCTGTTGTGCACGTTTATGTCGCGCCCCTGCAGACCCGACAATGGTGCGAGGTTTGATGCTAGAGCAAGAGCGCTGTTATCCACCATCGTTACAGCAGAAGTAATGACAAATGGAAGGCTTTACACCAGTTTTATCAACTATCGGCGGCGTACTCATTGGCCTGGCTGCCGTTGTACTGCTGCTGGCCAACGGGCGCATCGCCGGTATCAGCGGTATTACCGCAGGGATCCTGCACCCGCAAAGGAAGAACTACCTCTGGCGTCTGTATTTCATAGCGGGCATGCTGGTTGGTGCTGCACTGATTAAATGGCTGTACCCGGAAGCTATGGCGATCCGTATTGACGTGAGCAATGCAGCTATACTGCTAGGCGGTTTCCTGGTCGGTATTGGCACACGAATCGGCAACGGTTGTACCAGCGGTCACGGGGTCTGCGGCGTGGGCCGCCTGGCGCCCCGCTCCTTCGTCGCGAGCGCAGTCTTTTTCAGCCTCGCCGTTTTCACCAGTTACGTGATCCGCCATGTAGCGGGAGGTATTTGATGAAATATCTGGCCGTTTTCGCTGCCGGGCTGTTGTTCGCGCTTGGCCTCGGTATTTCCGGCATGACCCTGCCGCAGAAGGTAATCGGCTTTCTCGATTTCGCCGGTGCGCGCTGGGATCCAAGCCTGGCGCTGGTGATGATCGGTTCGGCCGGCACATTCCTGGTGCTGTACCGCCTGGTACGGCAACGTAAGTCACCGCTGTTCGACACCGAATTTCACATCCCCACGAACAGGGACATCGATGCACCGCTAGTTATCGGGGCAGCGCTGTTCGGCATCGGCTGGGGCATGGTGGGCTTTTGTCCGGGCCCCGCGCTGACCGCGCTCTTATCAGGGCAGACGCAGGCATGGATATTCTTCGTTGCGATGATCACGGGTATGTATGCGGAAGGCTCGCTCGCGGTGGGTAACCGGATCATGTCCGGTGGAGAAACGGTTGATGGATGAACGGCCCGCAGTATCAAAAGATCCAACTGCAGCGCAGCGCGGGGTACTGCCAATGAAGGTGCGCAGGCTGCTGCTGGGTGAAATGAATAACTTCGTTTACCTGATCGAGGACACGGCCACGCGGCGTGTCGCGGTCGTCGATCCTGCCTGGGACGTGCCCGCCATTCTCGCACAGGCCGGAACTGCAAACATCACCGATATCCTGGTCTCTCACTGGCACCATGATCATGTTAACGGTGTCGAGGAGCTGGTCGCGCATACAGGCGCCCGGGTGCACTTGCTGGAACAGGAAGCGATGTTCTACCACGTGGACATGCCGACGCTGGTGCGACATCTTGATGGTGATTTGATCACACTCGGCCATACCGGTATATACGTCGTGCATACACCCGGTCACTCACCCGGTTCGGCCTGCTACCACTCGGACAATGCACTGTTCACCGGCGACACACTGTTC
>JASFVM010000315.1:0-3406 GCA_050049835.1 Gammaproteobacteria bacterium | reverse complement strand
CTTTCTTTTTTCTATACGGACGATGATTTTAATACCTATCTGTACTTCTTGAAGAGTGCATCAAAACAGGAACTGGTAGCCATTCACTCGTATGTGTTGATGAGCAATCATGTTCATCTGCTGGTCACGCCGGAATGCAAGGGTGGCGTGGCGAGGATGATGAGCAGACTTGCCCGGGATTATACCGATTACTTCAATTTCAAATATTATCGCAGTGGTGATCTGTTTAATCCTCGAATGCAATCATGTTTGATCGATGCAGACAACTATCTGCTCTCATCTCAGCGATATATTGAGCTGAATCCTGTTCATGCAGGGCTCGTGAAGCATCCTTTGCAATATAGCTGGTCGAGCTACGGGGTGAATGCGCATGGTGATGAGTCAGAACTCATTACTGCACACGGTGTTTACGAAGCCCTTGGAGTCAGTAAACCGGATCGGTATCGCTCCTACAGGTCCTTATTCAAAGACCAGCTCACACCAACACTCGTCAAGGAGATAAGTGAGCATCTACATGGTGAGTACTGTCTGGGTAGCGACAGCTTCAAAAAGAGAATAGAGGCGATGCTCGGCAGGCAGGTGGTACGAGGGAATCCTGTAGGATCAGAGATTAAAGTGCAACTTCGGTCATTATGCCTTGAGTAGAATATGTGGCTTTACCGCTGATTCTGTTGATATCTGCACAGTTTTACTATCGGGTAGTTACTGTCCCGGTGAGTCAAACAGGTATGCCAGACTATTAGCAATGTGCATCGGCTTGCTGTTAAGGCTGTTGGTCATAATCACAATGCCCAGACGATCCGGTGAACGCGGATACAGATATAGCAGGGTGCGGCTGTTGTTATGCTTACCGAGATGCCCGACAATACGTTTGCCCGGTGAGTACTGGGTGCCAAAACCATAGCGTGGATTATCGTCCACGGTTTTCCACAGGCGGCTAGTATCATTGAGCAGGCGACCCTGAAGGAGAGCACTGGCAAATTTCGCCAGGTCGATAATGCTGGACTCCCAGCCGCCGCCGGGCAGCTTCCAGGACGCATTGCCGGATACAATCTCGTGCATAATATGGCCTTTCAGCTCATAACCCATGCTTGTGCCAGTGGCCTGGCGCAGGGAGCTCATGCCAAGCGGCGACCTTATTCTGTCATTCACCCAGCTTGTATAGCTGGTTCCCGATGCGCCTTCGATGACGGCTGCCAGCAGACTGTAGCCAAAGGTTGAGTACTTGTAGCGGGTGCCGGGATCAAAGCACAGTTTCTGGTCCTTGAAAACCTCGACACTCTTTCGTGCGTTATATGTTTTGCTGTCGTGCCTGTTTCGGTCGTAGTCAGGATATCTATTGCCGGGGCAGTTTTTAGTATTTCTGTAGTGAATGATCCCGGAGCGGTTGGATAACAGGTGCTTTATACGGATGTTGCCCTTGTTACCATGTTTCGGCCAGTAGCTGACATGCCCGGTGACTTTGTCGTTGAGGTTGAAATCCGGGCTTTCTTCAGCAAGCTTGAGGGCTGCAGTGGCTGTCAGTGTCTTGGAGATCGAGCCCCAGCGGAAAATTGTATCTGTAGTGACAGGCTGTGTGCGTGCCAGGTCGGTATAGCCATAGCCTTTAGCGTAGTAGATGCGTCCATTTTTGACAATACCGACTGCCATGCCGACGATATTCTGTCTGGCCATTTCATCGAGTACGACTGCATCGATTTGCGCAGCAGTCTCAGCAAGTACAGTAGCACTTGCGAAGACCGTGATGCACAAACTTGTCAAAGCAGCATAAAACATTGCGGATAACGATGGTTTGATTCCATGAAGGCCGGTGAATCATCTAATAATCAAGCTTATAAAAAAGAACCCTGCGATGCAGGGTTCTGTTGAGTTAAATGATGTATAGCGAATTTCAGCGATAGCCACCATACCCGCCACGGTCATATCTGTCGTAGCGGTTATAGTCGCGATTTTCCTCATAGACGTTACGCATCTGGTCAGGTACATCTTGTGCTGCATCACCGAACTCGTCACCGACATCGACCGGGTTGGGTACGCTGACGGAAGGTGCACTCCAGCCACCGGGCATTTCGCCCGCGTCGCTCGGAGCGTTCAGCATGTCATCCCACATGTCGGCGAACTCGTCTTTATCCATCCAGGTGCCACGACTGCCTCTGCTGCCCCAGGGAGAGCGATTGCCGCCCCATGGCATTTCGGGGCCGCTGTCCCATGGCGTGCTGCGGCCGCCACGTCGTCGGTCCCTGGGGCCACCAAAGTCGGGTCCGCTGCCACCAAAGGGGCCGAAATCACGGCCGCCGCGACCGCTGTCCCATGGGCCGCCAAAGCTGGGTCCGCTACCGCCGAATGGGCTGAAGTCGCGACCACCGCGGCCACTGTCCCATGGTCCACCGAAACTTGGTCCGCTGCCGCCCCATGGATTGAAATCACCGCCGCGGCCGTAACCGGGGCGTCCACCGTAAGCGGGAGCGCGATACTGTGGTACAGCGTAGCCCCGGGGTTGTTGCATGCCGTAACCCTGGGTAGCCTGCGGTTGCTGTCCGCCGGAACCTTGAGGCTGCTGCCTGCCATAACCTTGTGTGGCTTGCGGTTGTTGCGTGCTATAGCCCTGCGCACCTTGCGGCTGTTGCATACCGTAACCCTGGGTAGTTTGCGGTTGTTGTGTGCTATAGCCTTGTGCGCCCTGGGATTGTTGCATGCCGTAACCCTGGGTGGCCTGGGGCTGTTGTACGCCATAGTTTTGGGTGGTTTGAGGCTGTTGCATGCCGTAACCCTGTGAGCCGTAGCTCCGGGTGCCCTGAGACTGCTGTGTACTGTAGCTTTGTGTGTCCTGGGTTTGTTGTTGTGCCTTGGCGGCATTTTCCTTCTGCAACTTCTCCTGTTTTTCAATGCTGTCGATAACGCCTTCCCAGCCGCCCGGAGGAGGAGGGGGGTAACTGTCATAGCTGGGCGTATGTCTTGGTGGTGCCGCCTGTGACGAATAGGCGTCATCGGCTGCCTGCACCAGTCCGACCTGTGCTCCCGCCAGCATAATTGCGGATACGGCAAGGGTCAGCCTGTTACTTGTACAAATTTTCATGCTTGCCTCCTGTTAAGTGCAGCTTGTATGTGAATCCGGTATGCGGTGTCACAGTATACTCTGATAGTAAGAGTGCCTGAAATTTCAACAGCATAATGCTATTAGGCGTGTTCTGCCAGAAAAAATCAAGAATTAAGCTGCAGTTGCGCTGGAGATTCACCATCTTTATTATCATTACGCCATGTTGAGGGTACTAGCTATGAGATTTAAGGCCATTTTCATTATTCTGGTGTATGCGGTTATTGCGGGTTGTTCAGGAATTACTGTCAGCCAGGATTATGATCAACAGGCCGATTTTGCTGCACTCAAAACGTACGCCTGGAAAAAAGA
>JASFVM010000314.1:0-3410 GCA_050049835.1 Gammaproteobacteria bacterium | reverse complement strand
AACACGTCGCTATGGTTACGGCATAGTGGTCAGGAAATAAAATATAACAATAACAAGCAGTAAAAATAAAACGATGCTCAACAGGAACGTCGTGTTGCTGCTTTGTGCAACATCGTTGTCCGTGTCCTGAGAGGCATTTTCATACTCTGCGATGATTGCTTTGGCAGATTCAACATCTGTATCCGCCACAAGAACAGTTGCAAAATCCTGTGCGGCGAGCTCACCGATGCCGCCTTGCAGGTAATAACCGCCAACATGAGACTCGATTCCATTTGCGCGCAACATGCCGGACACGATATGCGCCTCGTTAATATCGCTGGCTCTGAAGACAAGTTTCAACAGTGAAAAAGACCTGCGAGTTAGTTTATATACGTATAGTGACGCGAAATCAGCTATGACACTATTATCCCCGGCCAGTAAATTGCGATACAAGAGCACATGGCCAGGCACTGCGAGAGGAACCAGTATCAACGCTAAGCACAGAAAAGGAAAGCGGTTGTCGATATCAGCAGTTTTATCTCAACCACTGTTCTATCCTGGCCAAGACAGCTTCATGTTGATCACGCATTAGCCAGTGTCCCGCATGGGGCACTGCGATGATTGCTGATCCCGGCAGATCGCGCAACATCTTCTCCCATTTTAGTGAGTGGAAGTGAAAGGGTTTGTTTTTCCCGTAGAAGTACAGGATCGGGCACGCGGGACGATACCGGTCGAGCAAGCTGGCATGGAATTTTTCCGGAAACAGGATCGCGCGCCATAAGTAGAAGTAAAAATAATTCATGCGGCTGAATACGTCAGCGCCACGGGGTGCGTGGACGTATCGGGTTAGCGCACGTGTCATCAGGTTCCCGGCATATGGAATGATCATCCCGATCAGCCAGGCAGCAATCAACCACCACTGATAACTGGTCATCATCACGGTATGACCAGCAGAGGCGGGTTTGAAATGTCCACCAACATCCATGGTTATCATCTTCATCACCCGTTCAGGATAGCTGCGCTCATAAAGATACGCGAGATATGCTCCCCAGTCGTGACCGACGAGAATGACTTTGTCATGCCCGGGTAATGCCTGCGCGACAGTTTGTGATATCAATTCAACCAGTACAGGAAAGTCCGCGCCCCACCTGAGGTCGTGTGTCTTGCCGCAGTTGGGCAGCGTGACGCGAACACAATAATGGGTCCGCGATAATCGTTCGAACTCCCTGTCCCAGAGTGATTGATCATCAGGCCAGCCATGAATAAACACGAGTGCGTCGTTTGCATCATTGCCCCGTCTTTCAAACGTCAGGATAGAATTTGCTTCCGGGTCGTTTTTACCATGTACCATGCAATCAAGGATAACAGCATAATCCTGTCGGCCTTGTCAGTTAATAACAAAAAGTCGATGAAAGCTGTTCAGGAACTGGCCTTAAAAGGCACTATTCTTTATAGTGTGCCTCTATATGCGCTGTTTTATCGCACAAGGCGCACAATTATGGTGCGCTTTAGATTGGTGCGCTTGGGTCAATTTCGGGCATAGGCGGCAGTTTTCCCGTTTCTACAGGCTGGCACGCATATTGCTGCTCTCTGGTTATCAACAATATTCAAGCACTTCAATCCATTGAATTGGAGGATCGGGAGCTCAGGGTTTGTATACGGCGACTTCAATCAGATCTAACGCTCATACCGGAACATTTCATCAAAACAGGGAACTGATCCCTTATGCGGAGTCATACCCTTTATGAGCTGGAATCAAGTCGTCAATCAATCGGTTGAATTTCGCCACTGGTTTCATCGTCACCCGGAACTGACCTGGCAGGAAAAAAACACGGCAGCACGTATCCGCCAGGTCCTCACCGAATGGCAAATACCCTGGCGCCCCTGCGCGGAGCACGGATCGGTAGCGACGCTGGCGCCACATGCAGGCGGTGAGCACCTGGCACTCCGCTCGGACATGGATGCCCTGCCGATCACCGAAAACACAGCCATTGAATTCTGTTCGGTTGAACCGGGGAAAATGCATGCCTGCGGTCATGACGGACATATGGCAGCGCTGCTGGGCGCCGCTGCCTGGCTGAAGCAGCAGGAAGACCAGCTGCAGGGGCCGGTAACCTTGATCTTTCAGCCGGCAGAAGAAGGTGGTCATGGCGCCGAAAAAATGATCGAAGACGGCGCCATCGAGGGAGTCGACAAAATTTTTGGCTGGCATAACTGGCCGGCATTGCCCGCAGGCATTGCGCTTTGCCCTGATGGCGCTGTCATGTCCGGAAACGGCACCTTTCATATGACCATTACCGGTCGCGGGGGACATGCTTCACAGCCGGAGGTCGTGCGTGATCCGGTCCTCGCAGCAGCGGCCATTACCTTGAACCTGCAACAGATCATCAGTCGCCGACTACCTCCCCAGGCGGCAGCCGTTGTCAGCGTTGCCTCGCTTGTGGCCGACAGTAATGTCACAGTGATTCCCGAAAGCGTCCGTCTCGAGGGGAGTATCCGCGTTTCTGATCCGCGTTGGCGCCAGCAGATCAATGATCTCATTGTCGAAATTTCAAAAAACACCGCGGCCACCTATGGCGTTTCCGCGGATGTCGAGATTCGTTCGCGTTACGAGGCGACGATCAATCATCCCGTGGCGGCCGCGCAATACCGTGAGGCATTGCGCCTGGAGCTGGGAGACGACTACCAGGACTCCGATCTGCTCTTGCCCATCATGGCGTCGGAAGACTTCAGTTATTACCTGAACGAGATACCTGGTGCCTTTGCGCTGTTTGGTATGGCCGAAAAGCAAGCCGACGGCAGCGCATACCAGGCCCCGTGCCACAGTCCGGATTATCTGTTTAACGACCGCATCATCGAGTCCGTGATCCGGGTCTTCTGTCGCCTTGCCAATGTGCCGGCCCCGCCAGCCGCATCAGAAATACCCACGACAACATCCGTCAAGTAACAACGATACATAAACCAGAGGAGTGATTATGGATTGGTTTGAAACCTATGAGTCAGAAATACGAGCTTACAGTCGCATCTATCCGGCAGTTTTTGTTAAGGGTGATAATGCACGTCAAACGGATGAAGATAACAATGAGTATATCGACTTCTATGCCGGTGCCGGCGTACTGAACTTTGGCCACAACAATCCAAAACTCATTCAGTCTGTGATTGAATACCTGCAGTCAGGCGGTGTCCTGCATACCCTGGATATGATGACGCCGCCAAAGCGGGCATTCATCCAGGCCTTTGTCGAAACCATCCTGCAGCCAAGAAACATGAACTACAAGCTGCAGTTCATGGGCCCCACGGGTACCAATGCAGTGGAGGCCGCCCTCAAGCTGGCCAGGCGGGTCACCGGCAGAAGTGAAGTAGTGGCTTTCAGCCAGGGTTTTCATGGCATGACCCTGGGGGCGCTTGCCTGTACCGCCAATGAATACTTT
>JASFVM010000313.1:0-3414 GCA_050049835.1 Gammaproteobacteria bacterium | reverse complement strand
ATCCCGACAAGCAAAATTAAAACCACGAACCTTATTGTGAAGCACCTGCATCAGCTGTTCCTTATTGAGGAAGATGAAGCCGGCACCGTCAGTTATTTCTTTTTATTCCTTGTCATCGTTGGCTTCGGCATGGCCCTTGGCAATGCAACTGCGAACGCCCTTTTCCTGAAACGGTTCGGTATAGATTACTTACCTCTAATGTACCTGGTCCAGGGATTTGCGTGCTTTGTTGCCAGCCTGCTTTACACCAGTATCGCTGATGTCATCTCAGCAGAACGCCTGTTCAAGATACTTTTTGCAATGCTTGCAACAGCTGTATTGGTGTTCTGGCTATTGATCTTGCAGGATCCCGACCCGATTCTGTATCCGTTCTATTTTCTTTTCTATGAGGTTAACTCTGAAATCCTGTTGATTCATAGTGCCCTCTATCTCAACCAGAACCTGAATACCTTGCAGGCAAAACGCCTGTCGCCGATCATATTTTCCGGCCAGCAGATTGGCATAATCCTGGGCGGCCTTTTTCTCTCGGCTTTTGCGTCAATCATCGGCACAACCAACATCCTGATGGTCTGGGTCGTTCTACTGGTGCTGTCTTTCTCGCTGGTCGCATTTCGCCATAAGCTGAGAGGTACTTCACCCTACTTCCGTCCGGCTCGCAAATCGGCCCATCGACTGCAGCAGATGACCATGCAAATCAAGCAGGGCTTCCGCTTCGCCTTGACTTCGGAGTTGCTGCGATACTCAACCGTCGCCATGGTATTCATGGTCATCACCTATTACATCATTAGTTACAGCGTGAAGAGTGTTTATACAGAAAGTTACGCGCAGGAAGCAGAACTTACCGCTTTCTTCGGAACACTTTCCATTCTGACCAGCGGACTTGCACTGATAGTACAGCTGTTCTTCACCAGCCGGCTTATTCAACGCTTCGGTGTTCCTGCTGTGAATATGTTTTTTCCACTGGTATCACTGGGCAGTTTCGCCGGTATGATTTTTCATTTTGGCATGTCGACAGCGATTGTTGGCAGCCTCAACATCAAGGCTGTGATGCCGGCAATTCATAATCCAGTGCGAACAATGTTTCTTAATGTGCTGCCGCAACAGATCCAGGGTCGTGCGCGCGCCATGTCGATAGCCATCGTCCTGCCTGTCTCCCTTTTTGTATGCGGTATCCTGCTGTTGTTATTGCAAAAATTCAATGATCCCGTTTATTTCCTGATACCGGGCACCGCAGCTGCGAGCTTGTTCCTGTTTTACAGTATCCGCATGAATCGTGCCTATGGCAGGACACTGCTCAAGCACCTGAAAGAACACCTTTTCCTGCCGGAAGAACAATCGGCTATCTCGCTACGACTCACCGGCAAGGAAAATCTCGATGCTATTGTTGATGCTATTAACAGCGGCAAGGAATCATCGATAAGCCTGGCCAGAATCCTGACCGAAGGTTATCCGGAAGTAGCAGCGGAACACCTTCTGCCGGTCATTGAAAGCGCCACTCCTGAAATCGCTGATCAATTACTTCAAATTGTGTCGACAACGAACGATCCTGCTGTTTACAGGTTTCTGCTCGAGAAACCAAAATTGCACGATAATCACTTCCGTAACACGGCCTTGACGACACTGATCAGCTCACACACCAGGGAGGCCATACCATCGGTACGCGAGGCACTCGACGATTCCGACCCGCGCATCAGGGCGACCGGTATTCATGGCGTGTTGTTCTGGCCGCTGGTGAAACTTCAGGACCAGGCGATCAGGGAATGGAATGCCCTGCTCACTGGAACCGATTACGAACAGCTGGCTGCAGTTGAGCTCATTGATGATATCAAACATATAGAAGCACCCGAAATCCGCGACCAGCTTACTCAGGCCAGCCTGGTTTCCAGTGCCGGCATATTCCGCAGTCAGCAAAGTGCCGGCAAGATACATATTCTGGATGCCTACAGTCACTGGGAGGGACAGTGCACTAGCGAATTCCTGGAACTGGTTAGCGAAGCATTAGAGGATACCGATCCCGGCATACGCGCCGCTGCCGTCAAATGTACTCCCCTGTTCCCGCAAGATCAGCAACTGCATATACTGGAAGCAGCGCTGGGCGACGGTCATGCACGTGTGCGGGATGCAGCCGTTTCCGTTCTGCACAAGAATACACCTGATGTAGCACAACTTGCTATACAATGGATACTTGAAGATAACAGGGGCACACCCAGAGCCCAGACGAGTCTGCTCAAGGCAGTAATTAATGCCATACCCCAGAGCACACTTGAGTCGATTGTCAACAACAAGATTGAGGATGCGAGTCAGCTTCACAAGGCGCTGGTTATGTTACGTGGACATGAAGAAAAGGGCACCTCATTGAGGTTGCTGAAACATGTTCTGGAAGAACGTATTCAACAAATTCTTGAAATCACCCTGACGGCAATGGAGCCCTTGTGTGCACCCAATGTTATTTCCATTATACGCGCGGGCATGAGAACCCTGGATGACCGCTACATGGCGAACGCCTGCGAAGCATTGAACTCTATACCCAATCGCAAATTGACACAGCAACTCGGACAATTGATACAGGACGCTTTCATGCCCAAACGCGGCCCGGCTGTTGCCAGTACCGGGAATATCGAAATCATGCTCGAATCATTATCACAGCGATCAGACAGCTGGCTACAGGAATGCAGCAGAGCGGCTTTGTATACCTTGAGAGGCGATCACAATCATGGCTGATTTGTTTGATCGCATCCTGTTCCTCAAGGAATCCAGCATCTTCTCGAAGGTAACAACTGACGATTTGAGATATGTTGCGCAAGCACTGGAAGACGACGTATTCTTTGCCGGCGAACGTGTTTTCGATATCAACGACCAGGGTGACCACCTGTACATCATCACAGAGGGAAAAATCGGTATATCCATTGACCCGGACCCGACAAAAAAGGAATTCGTTGCCACCATTGGTCCGGGGGAAGCATTCGGCGAGATGAACCTGGTCGATGACCTGCCACGATCGGCAACTGCGCATGTGATAGAAGATACACGTGTGCTGTCATTGGAAAAATCAAGGCTGGGAGGTCTGTTATTAAGCTACCCGGAAATCGGCGTCGGCATCATGCGCGCCTTATCACTGAAAATCCGCGAAGGACATGCACGCCAGGCCCGTTTGCAAAGCGAGAAAAAAGATGAGTCTTAAAACCAGTTCCCTAACCGGGGTTATCACAGCAGTTGCGCTGCTGCTATCGATAACAACAGCATCGGCTGAAGAGGCCACAAAAGCACCAGCAAACAAAAAAGCCAATGACCCGCATTACACACCCGCCGGTTTTTTCGATATCCATGTGTGCAACTGGCCGGATCGTGAACTGTTTTTCATGCCGTTGTTCTCAACGGTGCGTTATGACGAAATCACAGCTCTCGATGTGCATT
>JASFVM010000312.1:0-3427 GCA_050049835.1 Gammaproteobacteria bacterium | reverse complement strand
TGGACTCGATTTCTGAAAATGCCAGGCCGCGCAGGCCGTCATTGCCGCCAAGTGCGATGATGACAATCGATGGTTCGTGTGTCTGCAAGGCTGAATCGATCCGGCTTAGCCCGGTACGCGTGGTATCGCCGCTGACACTGGCGTTGATTACCCTGTATTCGTAGCCTGCCTCTGTCAGCTGCTGCTGCAGCAGGGCAACCCAGCCTTCATCGGTGTCAATACCATAGGCGCCACTCAGGCTGTCGCCCAGAACGAGAATAGATGGAGGCAAGCGATTGGCCGCAGAAACAGTAAGGTTAAGCAGCAGAAAAATACACAATAATACTGACAGGTAAAAGGTAGAGAGTCTCTTGATCATGGCTGATAGTGTATCAAATACATTCGTCGAAGCGCGTAACCTGGGCAAACAGGTAAACACACGCGAAGGTGTGCTTACCTTACTGGATGATATCAATTTCAAGATCGATGCGGGAACCTCGATTGCAATACTGGGCGCATCAGGTTCAGGTAAAACAACCCTGCTTGGTCTGCTGGCGGGACTGGATATACCCACGCATGGCGAGGTAATCATCAACGGCCATCATCTCAATCGATTTGACGAAGATGGGCGTGCACAGCTCAGGGCAGAGCTTGTCGGCTTTGTTTTCCAGAATTTCCAACTGCTGTTTGGCTTAACCGCGCTGGAGAATGTCATGTTGCCGCTGGAGCTGGCGCAAGCACCTCACCCGCGAAAAACGGCGAGTGAACTGCTCGAACGCGTCGGTCTTGGCGAGCGTTTGCACCATTACCCTAACCAGCTGTCGGGCGGTGAACAACAACGATGTGCCATTGCACGCGCATTTGCCACCCGGCCTCGCTGCCTGTTTGCGGATGAACCCACCGGTAATCTCGACAGCGAAACCGGTAAACGCATCATCGAGTTGCTTTTTGAGCTCAACAGCGAGCACGGTACAACGCTTGTTATGGCAACACATGACGCGAACCTGTCACAATTATGTAACCGGCGCATCCATCTGGATGCTGGCAGGCTGGTTGAAGATATATCTCAAAATAACTAATGACTGATCACGCACAAAACAAGGATTTTTCATTTTTCTGGCATACCTCATGGCGAATGCTGTGGCGTGACTGGCGTGGTGGTGAACTCAGTATTCTTGCGGTTGGCCTGGTCATTGCCGTTACCAGCATCACTGCTGTCGGTTTTTTTACGAATCGTATCGAACGCGGTCTGGAGCAGCAATCAGCAGAACTGATCGGTGCTGACCTGGTGATCACCTCGGGCCGATCCAGCGTTACAGGCTATGTTGAAGATGCACGTTCCCGTGATTTCGATGTTGCCACCACGCAGCAGTTTCGCAGTGTCATTCTGGCCAATGACCGACCACAACTGGTAGAAGTCAAGGCTGTCAGCAGTGAATACCCGCTAAGAGGTGTGCTGCGGGTAAGCGATACCGCTTTTGGTGCGGATGAACCAACGACAGGGATTCCTGCTGCAGGGGATATCTGGGTCGAGGCACGATTGCTGCAATTGCTCGGCATCGAAGTCGGGGACGAGGTCAGGCTTGGCAACTCGGCCTTCACCATCCGCAAGGTATTGCGTTACGAGCCGGACAGGGCGGGCGATATGTTCAGCGTCGCTCCGCGTGTGATGATGAACAGGACAGATGTTGATGCTACCGGGCTGATCAGCACCGGCGCACTGGTCAATTACCGTGTGCTGATCTCGGGTGAACGTAATCAGATAGACAGTTACCGCAGAGTGATCAATGACAAGCTCGAGCCGGGCGAACAGATCCTTACGGTTGAAGAAGGGCGGCCGGAACTCAACACCGCCCTGGAAAGGGCGCAGCAGTTTCTGGGCCTTGCTGCATTAATCAGTGTCTTGCTGGCGGGTGTGGCCGTAGCGACAGTAGCCTGTCGTTATGCCAGTCGTCACCTAGATACCAGCGCCATGTTACGTTGCCTGGGTGCGTCCCAGTTAACCGTAATCCGGCTTTTCACCATGGAAATGCTGTGGCTCTCGCTGCTGGCGAGCAGTGCGGGCTGTATCCTTGGTTAACTGACGCAATTTGTCATCACCGAGTTACTCGATCAGCTGGTGCTGGCGCAATTACCGCCGCCTTCCTTCAAGCCGCTGTTACTGGGTTATGCGACAGGAATCGTGATGTTGATCGGCTTTGCTGTGCCGCCGTTATTATCACTCAGGCGGGTGCCTCCGCTACGGGTATTACGCAAGGATGTAACAACCAGGCAGGTCAGTGGCTGGGTTGTCTATCTCGCGGTAGTGGTGTGTATGGCACTGCTGCTGTACTGGCAAATAGGAGATATTCGACTGGTGACAACGGTGCTAGGCGGAATTATTGCAACCTTGATCGTTCTGGCTCTTGCCGCCTACCTGCTGATACTGTTGCTCAACCGCCTGCGCGGCCAGGTGGGAGTGGCATGGCGGTTCGGGCTTGCCAATATTTCCAGGCGCCCGGCAAGCAGTGTCATCCAGATCGTTGCATTTGGCCTCGGCATCATGGTGATGCTGCTGCTTTCCACCGTTCGTTCGGATTTGCTCGATGACTGGCAGCGCAGCCTGCCTGATGATGCGCCGAACCATTTTGTCATCAATGTCCAGCCTGACCAGGTCGATGGCATCCATGATTATTTCAATCAGCGCGGTGTTGCCAATACCCGGCTCTATCCGATGGTGCGGGCGCGGCTGGTCGAGATAAACGGCAAGGCTGCACGCACTTCGAACTATGACAGCGAGCGTGCAAAGCACATGATAACCCGTGAGTTTAATCTTTCGTGGGCAGAGAACATGCAGCTGGACAACACGCTGGTAGCCGGTTCATGGTGGAGCAGGGATGAATTCGGTACACCTTTATTATCGCTTGAATCGAAACTTGCCAAAACGTTACGTCTTGAGCTGGGCGATGTACTGGGCTTTGATATCAATGGCACTGTCATCGAATTCACCATCAGCAGCCTGCGCGATGTCGACTGGGATACATTCAATATCAATTTCTTTACTGTTGTGCCGCCGGGCGTGCTTGAAGAAATGCCGGCAAACTGGGTAACCAGTGTCTATCTCGATAATGCGCAGCGTCAGCAGCTGGGTCAGCTGGTACGGGAATTTCCCAATATCACCCTGATAGACGTCGATACCATTATGCAGCGTGTACGCGGTATCATGGACCGGGTATCACTTGCGGTCGAGTTTATCTTCCTGTTTACCATCCTCGCAGGGCTTGCAGTATTGTATGCTGCGATACAGGCTAACCAGGATGAAAGGCGTTTCGAGAATGCTGTGCTGCGTACGCTGGGGGCGAAACGTAAAACACTCTTGCTTGGCCTGGTTGCCGAATTCACCACCCTGGGTGCCTTATCCGGGTTACTTGCCGGCCTTGCTGCCACCTCGCTTGCCTGGCTGCTGGCC
>JASFVM010000311.1:0-3461 GCA_050049835.1 Gammaproteobacteria bacterium | reverse complement strand
TGTGATCATTCATACATGTTTCATGTTCAGGCGTGTAGCCTGGATGCAGCGAAGCGTAATCCGGGACGTGTTTGCGATGATACACATCTCCCGGATTCCGTTGCACTTCATCCGGGCTACGTGCTGTGCAGTTATAACCCTGCCTTGCGGTAAACATCTTTTCGATGAGCAACCCTGACGACATAAACAACCAGTTCTTCATCTTCTATACCATAGACAATTCGATAACTGCCCTGGCGAATACGGTATCTGTCATAACCGGAAAGCTTTTGACAACCTGGCGGGCGTGGAGTATCAGCCAGTTGGCCAATATGTTGCATTATCTGCTGCCGCTCTTTTTTTCGGGATACAGCTTCGATTTCTTTAACGGCAGATGGCTTGATGAAAACGCTATATTTTGCCACGCCGTTTAAGGTCCTTTACGACGGCTTCGTAGGGGAGGTTGGGTTCATTTACCCGGTCGTCGATTGCGGCCAGGTCCTCGGCATCTTCGGCAAGGCTATGTTGTACAGCCTCGTTAACCAGGTCAGATATCGAGCGTTCAGTTTCAGCCGCTTTTAAACGCAAAGCACGGTGAATTTCCGGTTCAAAATAAACAGTCGCTCTTTTAGGTTCATTACTCATGCAAGGAAATATAGTGCTTTAGCGTCATAACGTCAAGACGACAGAAGCCGGATGAATTACGTTTTCACTTTTCACGATACCTGGCAGCTACTACCTGGTACCTGGATCCTGGATCCTGTCTTATCATCACAAAACAACCGAGACACTAACCCCGCCGAGCGAGCTTTTCTCGATCCGCAACTCCCCGCGATAAGCCAGCACAATATTGTTCACAATCGACAAGCCGATGCCATAACCGGGTACGGCTTCGTCGGCACGCACACCACGTTTTAATACCTGTTGCACCAGCTCGTGTTTCATCCCGGGGCCGTCGTCCTCGATGCACAGCTTGAGTTTCTTGCCCTGCTGTTCTGCGTTGATCACTACATGACTTTTGCACCACTTGAAGGCGTTGTCACACAGGTTACCGAGGATCTCCAGCAGGTCACCTTCATCACCCTTGAACATCAGTGACGGATCGACATTCACTTCCAGGATAATCTGCTTGTCGTGATAGACCTTGAGCAGGGACTCGGTAATGCGGGTAATCGATGCTTCCATATCGACGTACTTGCCGATGCCGGTGGAACCGGCCGTGGCGGCACGCTGCAGCTGGTATTCGACTATCGTGTTCATATGCTCGATCTGATCCCGGAACGCCTTGACGGTTTTCTCATCCCTGCCGGCGAGCGAGCTTTGCAATACCGCCAGCGGTGTCTTCAGGCTGTGCGCGAGGTCGCCGAGTGCATTTCTGTAGCGGGCTTTATGCTCGCGTTCATGCTCAAGTAATATATTAATATTATCTGTTAAACGTTTGATTTCACTAGGATATCGTTCCTCAATCTGTTCCTGCTTGCCGTTCTCGATGCGATTGAGCTCGTCACCCACCTTGCGCAGCGGGCGCAGACCCCAGCGCAGGATCAGCGCCTGGCTTACCAGCAGCAGGATGGCCATTGCCGATAACCAGCCCCACAAGGTCGCGCGGTAACGTACGATTTGCCTGTTGAACGACTTCAGGTCTGATGACAGGTTGAAGGTAAGGGCAAGGTTATCTTCACCCACGCTGCCGGTGGCCCAGTTAACCCCGTAAGCCAGCATGTAGTATTCAACATCACCAACGAGGACTTTATTGAAACGTTTTTCACCGCGACCGAGTGCCAGCGGTGGCGGTGGTTCGGCGCCCAGTGCCGAAGAGGATTGCCACAGGGTTTTACCGTCCTTGCTGGTGATATAGGCATACACACCCGAGCTGGGCAGGCCCAGCAACACATCGAGCTCGTCGCTCGGCATCACCAGGCCGTCCGTGCCTACTTCGGCGGCCGCCATCAACGCGTACAACTGCGTGGTCAGCCTGTCCTGCAACGCCGTTTCAGCACTTTCGGAAAAAGCACGCTCCAGCGTCAGCGCAGTGAGCGAGATAAAGACCAGCAACACCAGGGTTGCGCTCAGGATAATGCGTAGATTCAGTGACATGGGATGGCCTATGTTTCGTCACACAGGGTAAAACGGTAACCGCGGTTGCGCAGGGTTTCGATGGGTTGCAGCGAACCGTCCGGATCGAGCTTCCTGCGCAAGCGCCCGATCAGCACTTCAATCACGTTGCTGTCGCGATCGTCATCGTGCGGATAGAGGTAATCCGCCAGCTTCGCTTTAGACACCGCTTCACTTGAATGGCGCATCAGGTACTCCAGCATACGGTATTCGAACGCGGTGACATCCAGCACCTCATCATTGAGCAGCACCTGCTGCGTGCCCAGGTTGAGCGCAACCGCACCACAACGCAGTTCGGTTTTAGGCGTGCCGGTGGCACGGCGCAGCAGGGCTTTCAGCCGTGCCAGCAGTTCCTCCATCTGGAACGGCTTGACCAGGTAATCATCGGCACCGGCTTCGAGGCCTTCCACCTTTTCCTGCCAGCGGCTGCGTGCAGTCAGGATCAGCACC
The DNA here is from genome assembly GCA_050049835.1 of Gammaproteobacteria bacterium. Classification (GTDB taxonomy): domain Bacteria; phylum Pseudomonadota; class Gammaproteobacteria; order SZUA-229; family SZUA-229; genus JABDQW01. The sequence goes on along the minus strand of JASFVM010000311.1, from coordinate 917 downwards.
GGCAGGGTATGGCCACGGTCACGCAAACGCCGGATGATTTCAATGCCGGAAATACCGGGCAGACCGATATCAATAATCGCCGCATCCAGCGGGTATTCGCTGGCAAAGTACAACCCCTCGTTGCCTTCACCGCTGGCATCGACGATATAACCTTCAGTCTCCAGCCGCTGGCGGATGTCCGCCTGCAGGTCTGCTTCGTCTTCGATCACCAGAACACGCATGGCTATTGCTTCGAGATCACGTTCCCGTTACTGGCATCGATCACTACGATATGCACGTCACCGCCTGCACTCAGTGTTTTCACCCGGTACACCGGCGTGCCGTTTTGCTGCGCCTGTTTTACCGCGAGCACACGTCCGGGATAAACACCCTGTGCAATCGATGCCGCCTGTTGCTGGCCGATATCCGCATGCGCGACACCCGTTAGCAACAACAGGGCGAGTAGAGGAGGGAACAGAAACTTTTTCATGGGTAGAACCGTACTGTCGAACAAACAACAAGCATACACGAGCAGGGCGGTATAAAGCCACACTCCGGCCAGCAACCCGAGTCACTGGCCGAAGCGGTGCTTCCTAGTAGTCACGATAAATGATATCGACGTTATCGAAGTGCAGACCCAGCAGCAGCCTGAAGGGATCAATATACTCATCATGGTAGTCATGCACGATCACATGCTCGACATGATTGTGCGGACGGTAGACACGATGCTTGTGGCCATGATGGCTGTAACCATGATCCCGGTGTCCCTTGCTGTAGTTGTAGACATGCTTGTGGCCCCGGTCATGACCCTTCGCATAACCCTTGTGACCATGACCTCGATTATAATGGCCCTTGCCACGACCATGCGATTTGCCATAATCACGATGTCCCTTGCCGCCGCTGCGGTGATGACCCTTGCCGCCATCATGAGATAGCGC
>JASFVM010000060.1:0-10811 GCA_050049835.1 Gammaproteobacteria bacterium | reverse complement strand
TCGACATGCCACCCATTGACAGGAAGTCAATTCTATTTACCTCGCCCCTCGGCCCTCACTCCTCGTCCCTGCACTAATGCGCCTGGCAAAGGTCTTTACCCGTGCGCTGGTCGGCATCAACGCGCCCGAGGTTACCGTCGAAGTTCATATCGCCAACGGTCTGCCGGCCTTGTCGATTGTTGGCTTGCCGGAAGCAGCGGTGCGTGAGAGCAAGGACCGGGTTCGTGCAGCGATCTGGAACTCGCACTTTGAATTTCCGGCAAGACGCATAACAGTGAATCTTGCACCCGCCGATTTGCCCAAGTATGGAGGTCGTTATGACTTACCCATCGCACTGGGTATTCTTGCGGCCTCAGACCAAATCAAAACGGGCAAGCTCGATGCCTGTGAGTTCCATGGTGAACTTGCCCTGTCAGGTCATTTGCGCTCCGTCAGCGGAAGCCTGCCAGCGGCACTCGCTGCACGCAGCAGTCAACGCACGGTGGTGCTCCCGGCTGAAAACGCGAGTGAAGCCGCCCTGGTCGACAAGGTAGCGGTAAAGGCTGCCGATACGTTGCTGGCTATTTGCCAGTATCTGCAGGACAAGGGCGATCTGTATGAACCGGCCAGACATCCGCCGGCTCCCGGCACTCAACAAGTTATTCCCGATATGCGTGACGTTCGCGGCCAGCATCGCGCACGACGCGCACTGGAAATCGCCGCCGCCGGACGGCATAACATGATTATGGTTGGTCCTCCCGGAACGGGCAAATCCATGCTGGCCAGCCGGTTGCCAGGCATACTGCCCGCGATGACAGACCAGCACGCACTGGAAAGCGCGGCGATCAATTCAATCAGTCATCATGGCTTTGATGTCAGCGCCTGGAAACAACGGCCGTTTCGCCACCCCCATCACACCGCATCCGGCGTTGCCCTGGTCGGAGGCGGCTCCAATCCTTCACCGGGGGAGATATCACTGGCGCATCATGGGGTTCTGTTTCTTGATGAACTGACCGAGTTCGACCGCCATGTACTGGACGTGTTGCGAGAACCGATGGAGACAGGAACCATAACGATCTCGCGTGCCGCCCGCCAGGCTGAATTCCCGGCCAGGTTTCAGCTGATCGCCGCGATGAATCCGTGCCCGCAGGGCTACAGTTGTGATGGCAAGGAACTGTGCCAATGCAGCTACGAGCAGCAACGCCGACATCGCAACCGTATATCGGCACCCTTGCTTGACCGCATAGATATACACATTGAAGTACCGAAACTGGAGAAGAATGCGCTCGATGTCAATGCTCCACCAAATGAAGACAGCGTATGCATCAGAAAGCGGGTGTCACGCGCCTACCAGGCACAACTCGAGCGCGCCGGCAAAAGCAACGCCGATCTTGGTTCAAACGAAGTCGACACGTATTGCTGTATCGCAACGGAAGAACGCATGCTGCTCGAAAAAGCCACGGAGAAACTGCAGCTGTCAGCACGCGCCTATCACCGTATCCTGAAAGTTGCACGCACTATCGCTGATGTTTCAGGCAGCGAAGATATACAACAACCACATCTCACCGAGGCTATATCCTACCGCAGCCTCGATCGGTTCAGACAGCATTAATACCAAGTAACCTCACTGCATATGTCTGCATAAAACCTGCGGCAATAGTTGCCAGGCGGCGAGTATGCGCTGCCGGGGAAAAGGCTGTTTGCCGCGAGTAAATAACGTTAGAGACATTCATTTACCCGTACAATAAAAGGATGATGCCAGAAGCCGGTGACGGCCCAGGAGCGACAATGAATCCAGTTCTCATTTTTGCTCAACACCTGTAAGCTAACAGCTTGCAATCAGATCTTCAGCCTTGGGGGGGTGCGCCTGGTGCCATCTTCATTTCAATTTGAGAAACAACCAGCTTCAGCAACCAGGGAAGCGCTGCAGCTCAAGTATGAACAAGTGAGGAATGATTCTGAGTTGATCTGCGCTCCACTTGAAACCGAAGATTACTGTATTCAGACGATGCCGGATGTGAGTCCGGCGAAATGGCATCTTGCCCATACCAGCTGGTTTTTCGAAACTTTCCTGCTGCTGCCGCACCTGAACAATTACCGCTGCTACCAGCCGCTTTATGATCACCTGTTCAATTCCTATTATCTGACCCATGGCGATCCGTTCTCACGACCGGCAAGGGGCTTATTATCACGCCCTACAGTCGCTCAAATTTATCAATACCGCACTACCATTGATGAGGCCATGAGCGAGCTGATAAATACTGTTCCAGAGCAGAACTGGCCCCATGCAGAGCAATTAATTCAGCTTGGACTGAACCATGAACAACAACACCAGGAATTGATGCTAACCGATTTAAAACATGTATTCGCACTTAACCCGATGCGACCTCGCTACCGTGACCTGGTCGCACCACCGCAACATACGGCAGCAGCGTTATCGTGGCTGCCTGTTGACCAGGGCATATACGCAATAGGGTATGGTGGTGCCGGGTTTGGTTACGATAACGAGTTTCCAGTCCACCGCATGCTGCTGCGACCGTTTGCTCTGGCATCGAGACTGGTGACAAATAATGAATATATTGCCTTCATCGATGATGAAGGTTATCAGAAACCATCCCTATGGTTATCAGATGGCTGGACAGCAGTTCAGACCAATGCATGGCAAGCACCTTTGTACTGGGAAAAACGCGGCGACGCATGGTGGCACATGACACTCGGTGGCATGCGCCCGGTCGATCCCAATGCACCGGTTTGTCATGTCAGTCAGTACGAAGCCGCAGCTTTTGCCAACTGGTCTGGTAAACGACTGCCTACTGAATTCGAGTGGGAAGTATCCGTCAGGGATTTGCCAGTCGAGGGTAATCTTCGAGATACTGATTATCTGCAGCCGGCCGCTGTCAGCACCGACAAACCATTTCAGCAATATTACGGCGATGTCTGGGAATGGACTTCGAGCGCTTATGCTCCCTACCCGGGTTATCGCGTCCCTGAAGGTAGCATTGGTGAATACAACGGCAAGTTCATGTCAAGCCAGGTCGTGTTACGCGGTGGTTCCTGTGTCACACCGGCGGATCATATTCGCAGCAGCTATCGTAACTTTTTTTATCCTGAAGACCGTTGGCAATTTTCAGGAATTCGACTGGCGCAAGACTTATGACTTCCAGTGCGATCAGATTTTACGATGCTCACCCGGGCATCAGTGATCTCCGCCAGGAAGTCATTACCGGTCTTGCCAGTATACCAAAGAGCCTGCCACCAAAATTTTTCTACGATAAGCGCGGCTCCGAGCTGTTTGATGCAATCTGCGAACTACCCGAGTACTACCAGACACGCACTGAAATGGACATACTGCGTAATTGTGTCACTGACCTTGTTGACCTGATAGGCCCCGATTGCCTTCTGGTAGAACTGGGTAGCGGAGCCAGTAAAAAAGTACGCCTGTTACTGGAAGAACTGCGCCCCTTCAGTTATCTCGGTGTCGATATTTCAAAAGAATTCCTGCTCAGTTCAACCAGAAAGCTGGCATCGGACTATCCATGGCTTGATGTGCATGCCGCGTGCGTCGATTTCAGCCAAAGCCTGGATATTCCCCATTGCGGGACCTTCGACCATAAGGTGACATTCTTTCCCGGTTCGAGTATTGGCAACTTTGACCCTGACGAAGCAGTTGACCTGCTAAAACGCATTGCCACGATGATGGGTAGGCACGGCCATCTGCTGATCGGTGTGGATCTGAAAAAAAACGCTGATATTATCAATGCCGCCTACAACGACAGGGCAGGCATTACTGCCGAGTTCAACCTTAATCTGTTAGCACGCATACAAAATGAACTGGACGCGGACATTGACCCCGAAGCTTTCAGGCACCACGCATTCTACAATCGCGATCTGGGCCGTATCGAGATGCACCTGGTCAGCATGCATCAACAGCGTATCCGCATCGAAGACAAGCATTTTTATTTCCAAGCTAACGAGACAATCCATACCGAAAACTCATACAAATACACCCTCGACGAATTTGCTGAACTGGCCATGAAAGCTGGCTTTAGCCAACAGCAGGTGTGGACCGATGAGTCCAGCCTGTTCAGCGTGCAGCTGCTGAAAACTGTCTAGATACTTCTATTAACAGAATGGATCTAATGCGGAAACGCAAAGGACGCAGAGCTTTTAAATATTTCTGCAGGAGCGGCTTCAGCCGCGAATTGTACGCCTGTATGACATGGAATTCGTAGCTGAAGCCGCTCCTGTGAAAAAAATCCATGTGCACCGTTCTGTCCAACCGGCGTCGGGTTTGATTACGACGCAAAATAGCCGTAAGCTTCCTCCCCTGGCCACCAGTACCTCGTACCTGACACCTGTTTTTTAGCGCCTGTAGCTCAGCTGGATAGAGTGTCGGCCTCCGAAGCCGAAGGTCGCGCGTTCAAATCGCGCCAGGCGCGCCAAAAAAAAGGGGTCGAACAATCGACCCCTTACTATAATAATGTCTGTCTCGAACGAAACTCAGGTTACATTGACCTTGATCCGTTTCGCTTTCTCCACTTTTGGCACGGTTACCTCAAGCACGCCGTCCTTGAATGCAGTCGCCGCCTTGTTGCCATCGACATCACTCGGCAGTGACATGGTACGCGAAAACTCTCCTTTCATGGTTTCACTGCGAAAATAATCACCTTTTTCTTCCTTCTTTTCCTCGCTTGTGCTGCCCTTGATGGTAATAGTGTTATCCGTCAGGGTAACATCGAGATTTTCCTTGTTCACGCCCGGCACATCAGCACGCACCAGGATATCATCATCACGATCGATGATATCAACCTTGGGTGTTTTCAGTTCCATTTTACTCAACCTGGACCATTCGGGTAATTCCCAGCTTGATGGCATTCCCCAATCACCTGAGAAAAGATCATCAAAACGACGCTCCAGCTCATGAAACCTTTTTTCCATTTCTGCAAAAGGGCTCTTTGATCCGGTTTTAGACAGAGCACCTTTTTTTTCATCAGCTTTCTTTGCCATGACACACCTCATTAGTAGTTACTAATGTTCGATTGACTCTGGATCAATCAAAGTATCAATAGATCAGGCCGCGGATATTGACCCTGGTCAACAACAGAGCATAAACATTGCAATGCCGTGCCAAAAGAAATCAGCAGCAATAGATTGACCGCTTGCTTGATGCTATCGCAAACTGACGCTGATCGGTTCGATAGTTTCCCGGTCAGAGCATTATTTTCCCCCCGGAGAACAAGGCCTTGCCTTTTTCCTGAACCTCATCATCATCCATGGGTATACAATCCGGCATTACAAAAATTTTATCAAGGTCTTCGGAACTGACTTCTTCAGTGGAAATTATCGTAGTACGGTCTTTCTGGATATCGGTTTTCTTTTTTCTGACATTGGTAATTTCCATAACCGATTCTGTTTTCAATATCGGCCCGGGCAACCTGGAAACATATTCGGAGAACATCTGGTCAATGATGCTGTTGCCAGACTGGGTCAATGCTGTCAGCCACTTTTGCCTGGCCGGATGAATCTCCCTCTCGGTTGTATACCACACGTCATCGATAATCTTAACCGAGTATTCAAATTTCATGAATAAAAACCAGGCATAGGCTTTGGCATGAGTTTCCACCTGCACATGCGTAGTCTTCAGCCCCAGGATCTCGGGGCCAGGCTCTTCAAGTGTTTGTTTGACAACCGGTGATTCAGCCTTTACGTTGAAAAATTTGATAGCATCATTGACCTGACCACCAAGATTGGCAAAAAATTCTTCGGTGCGCATCTTTGAGCAATAGAATTTATCTTTGGGTTTATCGCCCATAACCCAGTTTTCCCCGCCATCTATTGTCATGATATATGGCGTCTCATCCGTTATTTTCTGATCAGGGCCGACAAAATCGATTCTGCCGCGCTGATCATCAAAGGTGATGATCTCGTAATGCTTTTCGGAGCCATCATCCTTGATCACCTCGATCTCCAGGATTGCTCGCGTGCCTGCCAGGGTATATGTCGTTAGTTGTGTTAGCGCTAGTGCTATAAGGAAAAGCAGGTATCGTTTCATTTGAATACACCCATCACTCAGTTATTGATAAGCAGAAGAACCCTATGGCAGGCTTACAACCTCCGCGATCAAGGTTACCACTGGTATTTTGAACTGACAAATCGCCTCACCGAAATAACATCAGTTATCTAACGGCAGATTGACACAGACCGTTACACCATTTCCATCTCTCCGGTTTGCAATATTTAACTCACCCCCATGTTGCTGTGCGATCCGGTTGGCAATAAACAGGCCGATACCCAGATGAGGCTTATCATCTATGATACTGCGGCCTGACACCATACCTGCGAATAATGAGCTCAGTATTTCTTCAGGTATTACTGGCCCGCTATTTGTAATCGACAAACTGATGCTATCGTCACGACAGGCCAGTTTAAACTCTATCTCACTATCCGCCGGCGAGAAGTCCAGCGCATTATCTTTCAACTTATCCAGTAATTGTGCAATTCGTAAATCATTACCCCTGATATAGACGCCTGCAGACGGCCCACTGTAGCTGAACCGTTCAGCACCATGCTTCAGTCTGGAATTTTCTATATACTCTTTTAGCATTGCAGCCAGATCAAACCGGGTATAGTCGCCCCGAGACAGCGCATCATCGATATGTGCTGCTTCAGTAAGACCATGCACAATCATTTCAAGTTGTTGCGTTGCCTTGCGCGCACTGACCAGCAATGGCTGATCATCATTATCTGCCTCGAGTTTCTGTAATGACATACTTATCGTATTTACCGGATTGAGTATCTCGTGCCTCAGTGTACGTGGCACACTTTCGAGAAAGCCCGTGTAACTCTTTAACCTTGAGAGCAGTGATGAGAAATCACGTGACAACTGGCCTATTTCATCAGATGCAAACTGGTTGGATTCAATATGCTCAGTGATAACACGTCCGTCACTGTCTATCGCGTTTGCTGTCTCTCGTTGCAGTTTGCGAATACGATATGCAAGCCATGTTGCAAACAACATCAGTCCAACAATGGCAATCACAAATACAATGAATGTTGCAATGACGATTTGCAGCAATGATTTACGTTGCAAGCCCAGTATTCGGTTGCTGTTCTTTTCCAGTAAAACCGCACCCAGGATATCAGAATTCGCATATACCGGATATGCAGCAACGATCAGCGTTTCACCTGAAGCATTCTGCCGCCTCACAACCGATTGCTGGCCCTCAAGTGCCACATCAACAAGGTCTGCTCCGATACTATCTTTCTGCGAGCACAGTGTGCTTTCATTGTCACCGCCGTACACTCCACGTACGCGCCGATAGCGGTCAACTACGCATATACCTTCATCAGAAGCTCCCAGACCCTGCAATATACGATCAAGTTGAGGCGTTCGCGTTACGAGCATATTCAGCTTGCCTTCATCCCCTTTTGCCATCGTTGTCACAATAGAATCTATTTTTCGTTCAACTGGATTGTCTACATTAGCCACACTGAACAGCAGTTCTGGTTGCAGTCCAAACCACGATTCCGGTATGCGCACTTCCAGGTAATATCCGCCGGCATGCTCCAGCCACACCCCGGATATCGCATAAACGGGCTGGCCGGTCGATGCCATGCGCCAGTCCGGCTGCATTTCATAGACGCTGACCTGTCCCTGTCCCTCCGTGATAAAGATTATCCGTCTTGTTTCTCCATCCGGCGCCAGCATTTCCAGACGCACGTGATCACTATGGTCCAGTCTGCGGTACCTGGGATCCCGGTAAACAATATTACTGTCATTCACCCTGACCAGGGCATACAGGTACTGGCCATATCTACCCAGCAGCAGGTTGAACCTGACAGCCTGACCTGTGCCACCGGTTCTGTCGTATATTGCACTTTCGCGCCCGAATACCCTCGCCTGCTGTTCCAGTACCCCCCAGTCACTTGCGTAGCCATCGACTTCAACCGGAGCTTCGAGTGGATATACATAAAGTGCACTCTTTTCCAGCGCAATATCAACTGGCTGATCAACAGGATAAAAAAGATCTGAACGGCCATTAAGTACGGTAGCAACGGCCCTTGCAGCGAGTATTTGCGCATCCTCCTGCCCCTGCAACAAAAAGTCTTTCATTTCATCAAAATATCGATAACCCAACCAGGGCAGGGCAATCAGAAAAACAGAACTGAACAACAGGATGCGCGAAGCCATACTCATGCCGCGTCGACTGTTTTTTTTCATTACCGGCATATCCATGAGTAGCCGAAACCATATCGAGTCTTGATACAGTCGAACTCAGGATCAATTTTTTTGAATTTTTTGCGGATATGGAGAATATGAGTATTGATAGTATTGTCTTCTACCAGGCCCTGACGGGTTGCTTTTACCAGTTCTTCGATACTCACCCCTTCAGCACTGTTTAGCAGGGCAGACAAAATATCGTACTCGGTCGGTGTCAGTTCGACCGGAGAATCTTTCCAGGCCACGCGCATGATTGTTTGATTGATTTCAATATGGCCCAGCGTTCTGGTCTCATCGACATGCTGACTACTGGCCTCTTTTATTTTGAAAAGCGAATCGACCCGGGTAATCAAAAACTCCAGCGATACGGGCTTGGTCTGATAATCCCAGGCACCAAGCTGCAATCCGTATATCTTGTCGAGCTCATCACCGCGTGTTGTCAGAAAGATAACTGGTACTTTAATGTCCAGCTGTTTGAGTGAACGACAGACTTCAAATCCACCGCCAACTTCACTACCAAGAATAATATCCAGTATCGCGAGATCCGGCAGATCCCGCTCGAATCCATCAACAGCCTGTTTCCTGCTGTCATATTCCGATACACGGTAACCATGGCTACGCAGGGCCTCTGCATAATACGCGCGCTGCCGTGGATCGTCTTCAACGATAGCAATGTTGTAGTTCATATAACTGAATCTAGCGGAAAAAACCGGGTTTGTAGAGCTACATATGAAGGTCTCCATTTTTTCTCCATATTTCCTCCATCGGATCGCAAAGATTGCGCACTCGCCAGGTGCTGGAATAGGCCGCGTAAGTACAACGAAGCTCAATCCAGTCAGGTTGAGCTAGCAGAACATAATCTGGAGAAGACCATGAAAAAACAACTTGTTACATTCGCAATCACTGCCAGCCTGCTTGCAGGCGCGCATAACGCCTATGCCACCGGACAGCATGCCAAAGACATCAAGAGCAAACAGTATATCGGCACCGGCATCGGCGCGGTTGCCGGCGCTTTAGTAGCCGGCCCTGTCGGATTCGTTGCCGGCGGCCTGCTTGGCAACCTGGCGGGAAAAAAAGATGCAATGAGCCGCATTGAAAATGAAAAGCCAATAGCCATTACCGAGCCGCCCACTGCGGATTCAATGCATTCTAACCACACACAGGCTTCTGATAATACAGCAAAAGATAAAATTATCGTTGCCCAGGCCGGTGAGATTGATTCTGTGATTGGTGATGACCTTGAGCAGACGTCAGAACTGAAAGATATCCTGATCTCTGGGCTGAATATGGATATTTTCTTCCTGTCAGGCAGTACTACAGTCGAAACATTTTACAAGTCTCGCCTCAATGCTGTTGCAACGCTCATGCGTGAAATACCGGATATGGACATTTATCTCGACGGCTTCGCTGATCGTCGTGGCGACAGGGACACAAATCTTGCCCTGTCTAGCCGACGTCTTGAGTCTGTTCGTATGGAACTGGTACAGGCAGGTGTTGATGAGAACAGGATTCACATCAACGCGCTGGGTGAGCAGCAGTTTGTTTCCAAACCAGGTGACCTTGAAGCTTATACCTTTGATCGCCGCGTTGTCATTCGTTTCGGTGCGCCTGATCCGACTTCCACCGGGCCAGTCGCACAGGTTGGACCAACACCGACAATCTAGCCCTGTTTGATGCTCATCACTATCCCTCTCCTGTCTGGCGAGGGATATGAGCAAACAGACTTCGATGACACCAATAAAAATCAATTGCCTGGAGCACGGATATGAATATGACAAGACATGTAACAACAAGGTCCCGACAGCGCGCAATCCCGCCCTTGATCATTGACTGGCTATGCAAGTATGGATGTCGTCTTCAGGGCATGAACGGTACCACGGTATGCTTTTTTGACCGTGAAAGTCGTCGCAGTCTCGCAGCTGAAGTTGGCCAGGTCATTGTCAGGCGACTGGCTGACATGATGGATGCGTATGTGGTGTTGTCCGGCGACAGTATTGTCACCGTTGGCCATCGCTACAAACCACTTATACGTAAATAACTTCATGGAGATAATAATGAAAGCACTTACTTATGGAAAAACTATAGATGATAACGACACCAGATATACGACAGGTCTGGTACGTTTCCTTGGCGCAGTGTTTATTTATGTGTTGTTTGGCTTACTCACAGAAGTTGCGTTTGCCAGTAACAGCAGCCCTGATCCGATGCAATCAACACAAGGGTCTGTCTGGCTGTTACCTGAAGATGGCATCCATATCAATGCACTGCTGCTGGAAACAGATGTTCACTTTGACGTCTCTGGCATGATCGCTCGTGCGACCATCAAGCAGCGATTTAAAAATACCAGCAGCCTCTGGGCGGAAGGCGTTTATATTTTCCCGCTACCAGAGAATGCGGCTGTAGATCACTTTAACCTGCGTATCGGTGATCGCCTGATAGAGGGCCAGATACATGAACGTTCTGCTGCAAAAAGGCAATATGAAACCGCAAAAAAAGAAGGCCGACAGGCGGGACTGATCGAACAGCAGAGAGCCAATATATTCAAAACGTCTCTTGCCAATGTCGCGCCCGGCGAAGCAATTACGGTCGAATTCGAATATCAACAAACACT
>JASFVM010000310.1:0-3474 GCA_050049835.1 Gammaproteobacteria bacterium | reverse complement strand
CGCGCCTGAAGGTATGCTGGAGCTGCAGGCATCCGGGCTGCGCTGACAAACACAGCTGGTAAAATAGACTGATAATTCCAGTGATTAAATAATAGCCTTCCATCATGATTGAATTCCGCCAATGACCCGCACAAGCCTGACAGCAAGCAAAATCATCATCGCCATACTTGCACTTGTTCTGGTGCCGGTGAGTCATGCCTTCCCGTCAGAGCAGCATGTGATCACCGATGATGGACGCGAGGTATTACTCAGGCAGGATGGCACCTGGAAGTTTCGCTCAAACGATCGTTTTGCCAATACCGAAGATGGCCAGCGTGTACGTCTGAAACAGGATGGCAGCTGGGAATATGTCGGTAATGCACCGATGGTGATGGATGAGCATGTTCGTACCACGGAACTGGATATCAAACTGCAGCAGGTAGTCATCGAAAGACATGAGGAAAAAGCGCAGAAAAACAAGCGCGTGATATCGCAGACCGTTTTTTATGTCGATCTGGCATTATCGCCCGTGGCTGAAAACAACATCAGCATCAGCAAAGAAGACAGTGCCCTGGTCAAGGTCAGGGATAACAAGGGCAAGGACTATCCTGTAATTGCCATCAAGCCAGCTGCCAGTATTCTCGAGCCGGGTTCGAAAACAACCGTTGCTGTGCGTGTATACGGTTCACCCCAGTGGTGGAAAAATATCAAAACAATGGAGGTCAGGTTTCACCCGGGCATGTTCGGTACAGCGCAGCCGGTCAGCCTGAGCCGGCGCGTAGCTGACATCGTAAAAAAGGATGTCGACGGTTTTGAACAAAGTGACTGACCGTTCTGCTTTTGTCCGCGATTTAATGGTGTTGACTGGCATGTTGTTCGTCGCTGCATGCACTCAGGATACACCGGTAATACTTGTCACTATCGCGGATGCACGAGAACATGCCGCCGAGTTTACAGATCTTGGCAAGCCCGGTGACTCGACCGGAGATATTCTGACTTTCGATCAACCGCTGCTGGATCAGCAGGGAGAGCGTATCGGAAACAACAGCGGAACATGTATACGCACCCGAGTTGATCACAGCTTCCAGTGCCAGTGGACGTTAACCATGGCAAACGGCAGCGTCCAGGTGGCAGGACGTGAATTTGATCAAGGTGCCTCAACTGTCACAATTGTCGGTGGTACCGGACAATATGCAGGGATCAGCGGTCAGATGGAATCCGTCAATAATGGCGATGGCACTTTCACACAAACCCTGTACCACTGGCATCACCGATAAAGTTAAACTCATGCGAGACGTATCTGAACCGGATTGCCAGCACTCGACTGTTTGCACCAGGCTGTTTTTAAATAACAGGAACATGACTCCTGCGATATTGAACACAACATCAATGTCCAACAGATACAAGATGGCCGTTTTACATGGTCACCATCGCGTGTTTCGTTTTGTCGCATTTATAGTGCTTTCGTTGCTTGTCCATTCAGGCATTGCCGCTGAAGCGGGGCAGGAAAACTTCTATATTCGAGCCGCACATGGCGTTTCTTCAGACAGTAACGGCACTGGTATTACCTCGCTCGGTGCCCTGTCACTTGAAAACAATATGATTGGTCATGCCGATCTGACTTACCTGGACTCGGAAAATGACGGTAAGGCACTATCACTGGAGTTTGGCGCCGGCGTTGCATATGACTGGCAGCTGTCACCCTATCTGTCGATCGGTGCGTCATTGGGTTACAACTGGGACAGTGAAGAATACATTGCCGCCTGGTTTCCTGAAATCGGCCTGATTGTGAATATCACCAATCGGTTCGGTGTTAGCGTGAGCGGCAGGCGGTACTACAGCCTGTACGAAGAGGACGAAGACATTGTCAGCCTGGGCCTTGTTTTCAGAAACTAGATCTGAATACTGCGGCAAGAGACGGTGGCCGCTTTTCAAACAGCGCTCGCCAGTTCCCGCAAACCCTGTATGGCCTGCTCCAGTACCCTGTTGTCCGTCTCACGCGGATAAACCATGTAGGCCGGATGAATGTATTCAGGTGAGCCTTTGACGCGATGCAACTGACCTGATGCAATGAAAGGCTCGGCCATGCGTGCCGGCAGAAAGCAACTGCCGCCATTGCTGAGTATTATCTGAACGCCGAGCCAGCCAATGTTCACGACCTGCGATGGTTGCTCCAGGTCAGGGTAACTCTGCGCATGCTGTGCATAGAAGCCCGGCCCCCAGTCAACATAGATATAATCCTCACCGGGCTTGACATCGTCGCTGCGGCTGCTGACCAGTACCAGCTTCTCGTCAAACAGGTGCTCAACAACAAGGCCCGGACTGTGGCTGGGCGTATACATCAGGCCGATATCGAGCATGCCTTCGATCAGGCGCCGCATCAGGTCCTCCTCGAATCCGATTTCACTGCGTATTGCAATATCTTTGGCAACATGACGCATCCAGGCTGTCCATTGCGGCAGGTAGCCGTCCCACAGCGCAATGCGCCCGCCGATGCGGATCGTCGCGCGGTAACGGCCTGGCAGACCGACGTCATGGCGTGCCTGTTCCTCGGTCTGTACCAGCCGCTTCGCATGTTGCTGGAAACGCCGGCCGCTCGATGTCAGGCTGGCACCGGAGCGGTTGCGCACAAACAGGCGGGTGCCCAGTTCCTCCTCAAGCCGCTGGATGCGGGCGCTCACTGTTGATTGCGTCAGATGCAACTGGCGGGCGGCTTCAAGAAAACTGCCATGAGCAGCAATAGCAAGAAAAGTTCGGGCCTGTGCGATATCCATAGATTCTTATTCTTGAAGCGGGTCTTTACCTATTATATATCGATAAAAACGATATTAGATACAAAATAATATCGTTTGACTGTAATTTATATGCCTCTTATAGTCACTACAAGCTTTAACAGGAGGCTGTAGAATGCTGAACAAGACCAAGCTACAACGTGACTTCGAAGGCTATATGCTTGATCCCGAAGACTGGAACAGGGACCTCGCGCGGGCATTGGCGGCGGAAGAACATCTTGAATTGACCGGGGATTACTGGCAGATCCTGGATTTCATGCGGGAGTACTGGTTCGAGCACAGGGTTGCTCCCGACGTACGCCATGTTGTCGAGTTCCTGATGAATGAGCACGGTTATGATAAAAAGCAGGCGAAGGGACAACTGTTTGATCTGTTCCCCTACGGCTATGTTAAACAGGCCTGCAAGATCGCCGGCATGCAACACCCGCGAGCCTGGAGTACAGGTTAACTCGACGGCATTGCATGCCTTCAAATCAATGAAAAAGCCAGGCGAGCGTGTAATTCAATAATCAGGACCAAGCTGAAATTATGAGACAGATTCGCCTGCACTGTGATTTTTTCAGGATGAATTTTCCAGCGTCCAGTTAAAAAACCTGGTGCAGCATATGCTCTCGAAGAGACGCAGGGAACGCAGAGAAAGGCCGGTTCAATATGATCGTGTCATCCAATTAGCTCTGCGCGCTCTCCGCCTCAGCGAGATGAC
>JASFVM010000059.1:0-10817 GCA_050049835.1 Gammaproteobacteria bacterium | reverse complement strand
GAAAAATTTGAGAGAACGAAACCCCACGTAAACGTGGGCACAATCGGTCACGTTGACCATGGCAAGACGACGCTGACGGCGGCGCTGACGAAGGTCATGGCGGAGCAGCAGGGTGGTGAATCGAAAGCCTTTGATCAGATTGACAATGCCCCGGAAGAGAAGGCGCGCGGTATAACGATTGCGACGTCGCACGTGGAGTACGAGAGTCCGAACCGTCACTATGCACACGTTGACTGCCCGGGCCACGCGGACTATGTGAAGAACATGATTACGGGTGCGGCGCAGATGGATGGCGCGATTCTGGTATGTTCGGCAGCGGATGGTCCGATGCCGCAGACGCGAGAGCACATTCTGCTGTCGCGCCAGGTGGGTGTGCCCTACATTGTGGTGTACCTGAACAAGGCGGACATGGTGGATGACGCTGAGCTTCTGGAACTGGTTGAGATGGAAGTACGCGAGCTGCTGGATGCGTACGAGTTTCCTGGCGACGACACCCCGATCATCACCGGTTCGGCGCTGAAGGCGCTGGAAGGCGACACATCGGATATTGGCGCGCCGTCGATCGTGAAGCTGGTGGAAGCGATGGATGCGTATATTCCGGAGCCGGAGCGTGCGGTTGATCAGCCGTTTCTGATGCCGGTGGAAGACGTGTTCTCGATTTCAGGTCGCGGCACGGTGGTGACCGGACGTGTCGAGCGCGGCATCATCAAGGTGGGTGAGGAGATCGAGATTGTAGGTATCCGCGACACCCAGACCACGACGGTGACCGGTGTGGAGATGTTCCGCAAGCTGCTGGACGAAGGCCAGGCGGGGGACAACGTGGGTTTGTTGCTGCGTGGTACCAAGCGTGAAGACGTTGAGCGTGGCCAGGTTTGCTGCAAGCCGGGATCGGTGACCCCGCACACCAAGTTTGAGTGCGAAGTGTACGTGCTGTCGAAGGATGAAGGAGGTCGTCATACGCCGTTCTTCAACAACTACCGTCCGCAGTTCTACTTCCGTACGACGGACGTGACCGGAGCCTGTGATCTGCCGGAAGGTGTTGAGATGGTGATGCCGGGCGATAACGTGAAGATGACGGTAAGCCTGATCGCGCCGATTGCGATGGAAGAGGGCTTGCGCTTTGCAATCCGTGAAGGTGGCCGCACCGTGGGTGCCGGCGTTGTAAGTAAAATTATTGAATAGGCGCTAGTTCAAAGGAACGAGTATGAGGTGGCGGGCCAGCCAGCGGTTGGCCCGTTCCTAGTTCCTGAAGCCGACTACTCGATATTTGATTTAGGCCAGTGGCTCAATTGGTAGAGCAGCGGTCTCCAAAACCGCAGGTTGGGGGTTCGAGTCCCTCCTGGCCTGCCAACTTTAAACGGTTCAGCAGGTAGTAATTAACAACATGGTCGCTAAGACCGAAACTGAAGTTTCGAACAAATTGGATACCTTCAAGCTGGTGATTGCCATAGTGATCCTGCTTGCGGGTATTGGTGGTTTCTATTACTACGCCGACGCGTCCCTGCTGTATCGAGTGCTGGGGCTGGTGGCAATAGTAATCGTCGCTGCCGGCATTGCGTTTACGACGAGCACTGGCCAGGCAATTTTGTCGTTCGGCCGCGAATCGCGTGCAGAAGTGCGCAAGGTCGTCTGGCCAACACGGCAGGAAACCGTGCAGACAACGTTAATGGTTGTCGTGGCTGTGATCATACTGGGGATTTTCCTCTGGCTGATTGACATGATGTTGTTGAATGCAGTGCAAATGTTGACAGGGCAAGGGGGCTAGCAGTGAGCAAGCGTTGGTACGTTGTACATGCGTATTCCGGTTTTGAGGCCAAGGTGAAAGAGTCGCTGGAAGAGCATATTGCCCTGGCCGGAATGGAGGACAAATTTGGTGACATACTGATTCCGACAGAAGAGGTCGTGGAAGTCAGAGATGGCGCCAAGCGTAAATCGGAAAGAAAGTTTTTCCCTGGCTACGTCCTGGTGCAGATGGATATGACCGATGAAACTTGGCACCTGGTAAAAGATGTCCCCAAGGTAATGGGTTTTATCGGGGGCACCAAGGACAGGCCGGCACCGATTTCGGACAAGGAAGCGCAGCAGATTCTTGGTGCAATCCAGGAAGGTGCCGAGAAGCCGAAACCCAAGGTGCTGTATGAACCGGGTGAAGTTGTTCGGGTTATCGATGGGCCATTCAACGACTTTACCGGCGTTGTGGAAGAAGTGGATTATGAACACAGCCGCCTGAAGGTGGCCGTGTTGATATTTGGTCGTTCAACTCCGGTCGAGCTTGAATTCGGCCAGGTTGAAAAAGGCTAGTCAATCAGGCAGTACCTGTTTGACAGAAACCGTTTGTAGGGAACCTGATTCGGGTTCGTGATACAATATCCGGTTTCCAGAAATGAATTACTAGAACCTTTTAACGGGGAGCCCGGACACAAGAGCCGGGCGTCTGTACCCGGGAGTAAAATATGGCTAAGAAAGTTGACGCATACATCAAGCTGCAAGTCGGCGCTGGTGATGCGAATCCAAGTCCACCGGTTGGTCCTGCGCTGGGTCAGCACGGCGTCAATATCATGGAATTCTGCAAGGCCTTCAATGCGAAAACGCAGAATATGGAGAAGGGTCTGCCGGTCCCTGTAGTGATCACTGTTTACAGTGATAAAAGTTTCACTTTTATCACCAAAACACCGCCTGCTGCCATTCTGTTGAAGAAAGCTGCCGGTATCAAGAGTGGCAGTGGTGAGCCTCATGTGAAAAAAGTTGGCAAGGTTAACCGTGCAGAGCTTGAAGAAATTGCCAACACCAAGATGCCGGACCTGACTGCCGCTGATATGGACGCCGCAGTACGTACCATTGCCGGCACTGCACGCAGTATGGGAATCGAGACAGAGGGCGTGAACTGATGGCCAGACTGAGTAAACGATTCAAAGCGATTCGCGAAAAAGTTGACAACGACAAGCAGTATCCGATTGAAGAAGCGTTGACGCTGTTAAAAGACCTGTCCAGTGTGAAATTTACTGAGTCTGTGGATATCAGCGTGAATCTGGGCATCGATCCGAAGAAAAGTGACCAGGTTGTTCGCGGCGCCACTGTACTGCCAAATGGTACCGGTAAAGAAGTTCGCGTAGCTGTTTTCACTGAAGGCGAAAACGCCAAGGCCGCAGAAGCGGCCGGGGCAGACATCGTCGGTATGGAAGAGCTGGCGGAACAGGTCAAAAAAGGCGATTTCAGTTTTGACGTTGTGATTGCTTCACCGGATGCAATGCGCGTTGTTGGTGCGCTTGGTCAGATTCTCGGTCCGCGCGGCTTAATGCCGAACCCGAAAGTGGGTACGGTAACCGCGGATGTTGCTACTGCTGTTAAAAATGCAAAATCAGGGCAGGTTCGCTACCGTGCCGATAAGGCAGGCATTATTCATTGCTCGGTTGGCACTGTGAAATTTGATGTCGCAGCACTGAAAGAAAATATCGAAGGTTTAATCGCCGATCTGGTCAAGGCCAAACCGTCAGCGGCCAAAGGCGTATACCTGAAAAAGATTGCGGTCTCCTCGACCATGGGTCCGGGTATTGCAATCGATCAGACCAGTCTGTCCTGAGGCTGACTGGTTTAATAATTCGGCGGCCGGGTCAGTCGCTCATAATTTGAGATGACCTGATTCGGGCCCGATGATTTGACAGCCGAGTTATCGGTGACGTCAAAGACCGCAGGTGTGTTCCGGCTTGAGTGGAATGCTTAATTTCCTGCGCAGATGGTGAAGCTCTGCTAGCAGAGTCGCCGTAGGGGAGTCATATTGCTGATATGGCTTGTTAACTTGGCTGAGGTGGTTCCGTGGCGATTATATATTTCCCGGGAACAGCCAAAGCTTAACTGGAGAGCTAAAGTGGCACTAAATCTTGAAGACAAGAAGTCAATTGTCGCTGAGGTATCTACAATCGCTGCCAGCGCGCATTCAGCAGTTGCTGCTGAATACCGTGGTCTTACCGTAGATCAGATGACTCAATTACGTGTCAAGGCGCGTAATGAAGGTGTTTATCTGCGGGTGATCAAGAATTCGCTGGTCAAGCGTGCTGTTGATGGTACCGATTTCGAGTGCATGCAGGATTCGCTGGTAGGCCCGTTAATCATGGCCTTCTCGCAGGAAGATCCGGGTGCAGCAGCTCGACTCATTAAGGATTTCTCCAAGGAACACGACAAACTGATCGCCAGGATTATTGCAGTTGGCGGTGAAGTGTTGCCGGTTGAACAGATCGATCGCTTGGCCAAGCTGCCGAACCGCGAACAGGCTCTGAGCCTGTTGATGGCAGTGATGAAAGCGCCGATAGAGAAATTCGTACGTACAATGAACGAACCACATGCGAAGCTTGTTCGCACCGTGGCCGCTGTACGTGACCAAAAACAGGCGAGTGCGTAGAAACCAACGCTACTTTGCAACTAACTAACTTTTAATCTGGAGAAGAATCGTGGCTGTTTCACAAGACGAAATTCTGGAAACCATTTCCAACATGTCTGTAATGGAAGTCGTAGATCTGATTTCCGCTATGGAAGAAAAATTTGGCGTATCTGCTGCTGCAGCAGTTGCTGCAGCTCCTGCTGCGGCTGCTGATGCAGGCGGCGAAGCTGCCGCTGAGAAAGACGAGTTTGACGTCGTTCTTGCCGGCATTGGTGATAACAAGGTTGCTGTTATTAAGGCGGTACGCGCTATCACTGGCCAGGGTCTGAAAGACGCTAAAGATACCGTTGAAGGTGCACCTGCAACCATTAAGGAAGGTGCTTCCAAAGACGAAGCTGAAGAAATCAAGAAGCAACTTGAAGAAGCTGGCGCATCTGTCGAACTTAAGTAAGCAGAGCGCTGAAGCTGGTCTCTCAGCAACAGGACAGGCTGGTAGCCATTGTTTTAAAACAATCTGGCTTCCGGCCTTTTCCTGTTTCCAGCGGTAAACGCTGAGACAAATATTCTGCTGGCGAGTTGATGTTTGATGCTCGTCAGTGACGGAATACCTGATAAAGGCATCCGTATTTTAATTTAGACGCGCGATAGAGGATTACTGATGGCATATTCTTTTACCGAGAAAAAACGCATCCGTAAGGATTTCGGTAAACGTCCACCTATTCTGGATGTGCCCTACTTGCTTTCCATGCAGCTTGATTCATTCAAGACTTTTTTACAGGCTGATGTGCCTGAAAAACAGCGTGGTGATGTAGGACTGCACGGGGCATTCACGTCTGTATTTCCAATTGTCAGTTATTCGGGACATGTGGAACTGCAATACGTTAATTACACACTGGGCAAACCTGTTTTCGATGTCAAGGAATGTCAGTTACGCGGATTGACCTATGCTGCACCATTGCGCGTTACCATGCGCCTGGCTATCTATGACAAGGAATCGAAGAAAAAGACAACGCCCAAGACGGTTAAAGAGCAGGAAGTCTACATGGGTGAAATGCCGTTGATGACTGAGAACGGTACCTTCGTCGTCAATGGTACTGAACGCGTCATCGTATCGCAGCTGCACCGTTCACCCGGTGTGCTGTTCGATCACGACAAGGGCAAGACCCACTCTTCAGGCAAGATTCTCTATTCGGCGCGCGTCATTCCTTATCGCGGTTCCTGGCTTGATTTTGAGTTCGATCCGAAGGACAGCGTGTTCGTTCGTATTGACCGTCGACGCAAGTTACCGGCGACCATATTGCTGCGAGCTCTGGGTTTTACCAATGAACAGATCCTGGATACTTTCTTCGACACCATCGAATTTACCTTTACCAAAGACGGTGTCAGCTTTGACCTCGTGCCCGAGCGTTTGCGCGGTGAGACCACCTCCTTTGATATCAAGGTGGGCAAGGAAGTCATCGTTGAAGCGGGGCGTCGCGTCACCATGCGTCACATCAAGCAGCTTGAAGGCAAGAAGATCAAGAAGCTTGATGCAACAACCGACTATCTCTACGGAAAGGTTCTGGCGCACGATATTATCGATACCGATACCGGCGAAATTATCGCGCCGGCCAATGCCGAGTTTACTGAAGAGCTGGTTGCGCATTTGCAGGAAAACAAGGTCAAGACTTTCAGGCTTATCTATACCAATGATCTTGAGGTCGGCCCCTTCATTTCCAATACATTGAGACTTGATCCCACAGCAACCCAGCTTGAAGCACAGATTGAAATCTATCGCATGATGCGTCCGGGTGAGCCACCGACCAAGGATGCTGCAGAAAACCTGTTTAACAACCTGTTTTTCAGCGCCGATCGCTATGACCTTTCTGCAGTCGGCCGGATGAAATTCAATCGCCGCCTGGGTATTGATGACAATGAGCGTGGCGGGACCTTGAACCAGGACGATATCCTGGCTGTTCTCAAGGAGCTGATTAATATCCGCAACGGTAAGGGTGTAGTGGATGATATTGATCATCTGGGCAATCGTCGCATCCGTTGTGTCGGTGAAATGGCTGAAAACACCTTCCGTGTCGGCCTGGTGCGTGTCGAGCGTGCGGTCAAGGAGCGCCTGACCACTGCTGAACAGGACGAGCTGATGCCGCAGGATCTGATTAATGCCAAGCCTGTTGCGGCGGCGATGAAGGAATTCTTCGGTTCGAGCCAGCTGTCCCAGTTCATGGACCAGAACAACCCGTTGTCGGAAGTTACACACAAACGCCGTGTATCGGCGCTCGGTCCCGGCGGTTTGACACGTGAGCGTGCCGGTTTTGAGGTGCGTGACGTTCATCCGACCCATTATGGCCGTGTCTGTCCTATTGAGACGCCTGAAGGCCCGAACATCGGCTTGATCAACTCATTGTCGGTCTATGCCCGCACCAACGAGTACGGTTTTCTTGAAACACCGTACCGCAAGGTGGTGAACGGCAAGGCAACAGCTGATATTGAATATCTGTCAGCAATCGAGGAAAGCAATTTTGTGATTGCGCAGGCGAACGCCACGCTCGATAACAAGGGCAAGCTGGTCGACGAGCTGGTTTCCTGCCGTCACGGTAACGAGTTCACCCTGACGTCTCCGGACCAGGTTGAGTATATGGACGTGTCGCCAAAACAGATTGTGTCAGTTGCAGCTTCGCTGATTCCGTTCCTTGAGCATGACGACGCAAACCGTGCGTTGATGGGTTCGAACATGCAGCGTCAGGCAGTACCGACCTTGCGTGCGCAGAAGCCGCTGGTGGGTACGGGTATGGAGCGCACCGTTGCACTTGATTCGGGCTCTTCCGTTATTGCTCGTCGCGGTGGTGTTGTTGAGTCGGTTGATGCCGGTCGTATCGTGATTCGTGTGAATGACGAGGAAGCAACAGGTGACAGCGCGGGTGTTGATATATATGGTCTGACCAAGTATACACGTTCAAACCAGAACACCTGTATGAACCAGCGTCCGCTGGTTACCGTGGGTGATGCTGTTGCCAGAGGCGATGCCATAGCTGATGGACCATCGACCGATATGGGCGAGCTTGCGCTGGGTCAGAATATGCTGGTCGCATTCATGCCCTGGAACGGTTACAACTTTGAAGATTCGATTCTGATTTCAGAACGCGTTGTTGAAGAAGACCGCTACACTACGATTCATATCGAGGAACTGTCCTGTGTTGCCCGTGACACCAAGCTTGGTTCCGAGGAAATAACCGCAGATATTCCAAATGTCAGCGAAAGCCTGCTGTCCAAGCTGGACGAGTCCGGTGTGGTTTATGTCGGAGCAGAAGTAAAACCGAACGACATCCTGGTCGGCAAGGTAACGCCTAAAGGTGAAACCCAGTTAACCGCGGAAGAAAAACTGTTGCGCGCCATATTCGGTGAAAAAGCATCAGATGTTAAGGATACTTCCCTGCGTGTACCGTCCGGCATGGAAGGTACCGTTATCGGCGTACAGGTATTTACCCGTGATGGCGTGGAAAAGGACAAACGTGCGCTGGAAATCGAGGAAATGGAAATCGCTCAGGCCAGGAAGGATGTTGATGCCCAATGGCATATCATCGAAGAGGACCTGTATGATCGCATGGAAAACCTGATGGTTGGCAAGCTGGCGGCCGGTGGACCGAAAGGTCTGAAAGCCGGTGCCAAGATTACCAAGTCATATCTTGAAGAACTGGAACGCAAGAAGTGGTCCGAAATACGTCTTAAAAACGAACAGGCAAACGAGCAAATGGAAATGCTTGCCAAGCAGCTGAAGGAGCAGCGCAAGCGACTGGATGAACTGTTCGATGAGAAGAAAGGCAAGCTGACTGCGGGCGATGACCTTGCCCCCGGCGTACTCAAGATGGTCAAGGTTTACATGGCCGTCAAACGCCGCATGCAGCCTGGTGACAAGATGGCCGGGCGTCACGGCAACAAGGGTGTGGTCTCAATGATCGTGCCCGTGGAAGATATGCCGCATACTGAAGACGGCACCCCGGTTGATATCGTACTCAATCCGCTGGGCGTGCCTTCGCGTATGAACGTAGGTCAGATTCTTGAAACGCACCTTGGCTGGGCAGCGAAAGGCCTGGGTAACGAAATCGGCAAGATGCTTGATCAACAGGCGAAAGTAACAGAGCTGCGCAAGTTCCTTGATCAGGTTTATAACCATGTTGACAAGAAAGTTGACCTCAAGTCCTTCGACGATAACGAGTTACGGGAGCTGGCAAGCAACCTGCGTGATGGCGTGCCGATGGCGACCCCTGTCTTTGACGGTGCCGAGGAATCCGAGATCCATCGCATGCTGGAACTGGCGAATCTGCCGATTACCGGCCAGACAACCTTGTATGACGGCCGTACCGGCGAAGCTTTTGAGCGTCCTGTAACCATTGGTTACAAGTATATGCTCAAGCTCAATCATCTCATCGATGACAAGATGCATGCGCGTTCAACCGGTCCCTACAGCCTGGTGACACAGCAACCTCTGGGTGGTAAAGCACAGTTCGGTGGTCAGCGTTTCGGTGAAATGGAAGTGTGGGCGCTGGAAGCTTACGGTGCTTCCTATACCTTGCAGGAAATGCTGACCGTCAAGTCGGATGATGTGGCAGGCCGTAACAAGATGTACAAGAACATCGTCGATGGCGATCACCGTATGGAACCGGGTATGCCGGAATCGTTCAATGTCTTGCTCAAGGAGATTCGTGCCCTGGGCCTCAACATTGAACTGGAGCAGGAACAGGACTGATTGGTCCCGGTTTCCGTATAACGTATTAAACAGATCAGACGTCAGGAGTAAGAGCCTTGAAAGATCTACTCAAGCTCATAAAACAGCAGAGTTCAGAAGAAGACTTCGATTCAATACGAATCAGTCTTGCATCACCGCAGATGATCCACTCGTGGTCATTCGGCGAAGTGAAAAAACCTGAAACCATCAATTATCGTACCTTCAAGCCGGAACGTGACGGTTTGTTCTGTGCCAAGATCTTTGGTCCCGTTAAGGATTACGAATGCTTGTGCGGGACATACAAGCGACTGAAGCATCGTGGCGTGGTGTGCGAAAAATGCGGTGTTGAAGTCACCCAGTCCAAAGTGCGGCGCGAGCGTATGGGCCACATTGACCTTGCCAGCCCCGTTGCCCATATCTGGTTTCTGAAATCATTGCCGTCTCGCATTGGCCTGCTACTGGATATGACCTTGCGTGAAATTGAACGCATACTGTATTTCGAGGCATTCGTAGTTATTGATCCCGGCCTGACCACGCTGGAAAAGGGTCAGTTGCTGACAGATGAGACTTATCTTGAAGCGATTGAAGAGCATGGTGACGAATTTGACGCCCGCATGGGTGCCGAGGCAATTTATGAAATGCTCACCAGTATCAGCCTGGAAGAGGAAGCCCGGCAGAT
The DNA here is from genome assembly GCA_050049835.1 of Gammaproteobacteria bacterium. Taxonomy (GTDB): domain Bacteria; phylum Pseudomonadota; class Gammaproteobacteria; order SZUA-229; family SZUA-229; genus JABDQW01. The sequence continues at coordinate 1,046 of JASFVM010000059.1, read as the reverse complement.
TCGTGAAGACATGGGTGCAACCAAGTCCGAGACCAAGCTGAAGCGGCTGGCCAAGCGGCTGAAACTGGTTGAGTCTTTCCAGTCTTCAGGCAACCGTCCGGAATGGATGATCATGACCGTCTTGCCGGTACTGCCACCGGATCTGCGTCCGCTGGTACCGCTCGATGGCGGTCGTTTTGCGACCTCGGATCTGAACGACCTCTACCGTCGTGTCATTAACCGCAACAACCGCCTGCGCCGTCTGCTGGAGCTCTATGCGCCCGATATTATCGTCCGCAACGAGAAACGCATGCTGCAGGAATCAGTTGATGCGCTGTTGGATAACGGTCGTCGTGGTCGTGCCATTACAGGCACCAACAAGCGCCCGCTGAAATCACTGGCCGATATGATCAAGGGTAAACAGGGCCGTTTCCGCCAGAACCTTCTGGGTAAGCGCGTTGACTACTCGGGACGTTCAGTGATCGTGGTAGGTCCAACGCTCAAACTGCATCAGTGCGGTTTGCCGAAGAAAATGTCGCTTGAGCTGTTCAAGCCGTTCATCTTCAACAAGCTGCTGCGTCGCGGTCTGGCAACAACCATCAAGGCGGCGAAGAAGCTGGTCGAGAAAGAGGGCAGCGAAGTCTGGGATATCCTGGAGCAGGTCATTCGCGAGCATCCCGTGATGCTCAACCGTGCGCCGACACTGCACCGTCTCGGTATCCAGGCGTTTGAGCCGGTATTGATCGAAGGCAAGGCGATTCAGCTGCATCCGCTGGTATGTACAGCATTCAACGCTGACTTCGACGGCGACCAGATGGCAGTACACGTACCGCTTTCCATCGAGGCGCAGCTTGAAACGCGTGCGCTGATGATGTCGACAAACAATATCCTGTCGCCTGCTTCAGGTGAGCCAATCATTGTGCCGTCTCAGGATATCGTACTTGGTTTGTATTACATGACGCGTGAATCCGTCAATGCAACCGGTGAGGGTATGGTTTTTGCCGATATCGATGAGGTTCATCGTGCGCGCGAGAGTGGTGCTGCGCATCTGCAGGCAAAATGTAAAG
>JASFVM010000309.1:0-3475 GCA_050049835.1 Gammaproteobacteria bacterium | reverse complement strand
GTGCGCCGTGTTGTATACGTTGAATTTGCCTGTCGGTGTCGGCAGGCCGGTAAAACGGCGTATTTCGTTCAGGGTCGTGCTGTCCAGCACAATCACCGAGCCGTCCTGATCCCAGTCGGATACCATGACTTCAGTCCCTTCCTTGTTGAACTCGAAGTGCACCGCTTTGCCGTTCGTGGCCACGGTGAAGCAGTGATCGAGCGTGCCGGTGTCCTTGGCGATAGCGCAGATGTCCTTGTCATGGCCGGTGGCGCTCAGCGTCATATCCACCAGCACCCAGGGTGAGTTCGGGTGCGACTTGATGAACAGCGAACCCGAAGATGGCAGCGTAATCTCGCGAACAATCTGCCAGGCCACGTCCGGGTGTCCTACCGGATCGGCACCGTACACCGTGACCTTGCCCTCGCCGATGTGCGAGGTGGCATTGACCCAGCCGTAATCGGGATCGTACCAGTTCACGCCCCGTCCCGGATGCGGAACCTGTCCGGTGTCGATGGTTGCAGCCAGTGTCTGCGTAACCAGGTCGACAACCACCATCTTGTTGCTGGCGTTGGCGGCCACCAGGAAATAATTGCCGGTCCGGTCGAAGCCGCCGTCATGCAGGAATTTTGCCGTCGCGATGTTGGATACAATCGGGAAATCCAGGCCGTAAGGGTCTGAATAGTCGACGATGGAAACGATACCCGCCTCCTTGAGGGAGACAACCCACACCGGATCGTTGTGTGATGCAACGATCGAAGCGACACGGTTTTCAATCAGCGTTACACCGTCGATATCCGTCATGGGAAGATCTACCCTCTGTTTAGGTTGAAGTGTGAGCCCGTCATAAACCACATACTGCGGCGGCCAGTAACAACCCTCGATGACATAGGTGTCCTGGTAGCCGGCGAACTTGCTGCCATCAACGCTCCTGGCATCGTGGCAGCCCTTGACGGTCGCGACCACCTGCGGCGTCGACGTCCACAGATCGATCAGTGTGACCAGGCCGTCACGGCCGATGGCATAGAAATAGCGTCCCGATGACGAGGAACGCAGGATGTGTACCGCAAAGCCGGTGTCCAGCCGCGCAACTTCCTCGTTGCTATCACCGTCGAAGATCGCCACCTGTCCGGCATCGCGTAGTACGACACCGGTGAAATTTTCCCAGTTGCGTGAATGCTGCGGTGCGGTCGGGCGATCGGCCACGGGTACGATCAGGTTCCAGCTGGCCTGGATATCCGCCATTGGCAGCGCCGGCGCATCTGGCGGGGGCTGTTGCAGATAGGACGCCAGATGCGCGATCTGTTCCCCGGTGAGGATGCCCGACTGGCCGAAATTGCCCATGCCGGCCGGCGTGCCATAGTTGAGGATGGAAATCAGGCCGTCGGTACCAATCGCCTGCGAACGCGCCGCGCCGATATCCGGACCGGTGGCACCGGTGCGGTAAAGGCCGTGGCAGCCGGCACAGTGATTGAAATAGACCTGCTTGCTGGCTTCGAACTGCTCCGGCGTCAGCGCGACCGGTTCGCTGTCGATAATCGGGCCGACGCTTTCCTGGGTAACCAGAAAGTCCACCGTGTCCCATACATCGGCCGGCGCATGACCGAGATCGGGCATCACGTAGGGGTAGTTTTCGATGGTCGCAGCATCGATCGCGCCGGCAGCAACCATCTCGGCCGGGTAGTCGATCCACGCGCCTAGCCAGGTCTCGGAATACCGGGTGCTGATGCCCATCAGGTCGGGACCGGGACGCGGCGGCTCGATCGGTGTGCCGCCGAAGGTGTGGCAGTAGGCACAGGCCTTGCGGTACTGCGCCTCGCCGTTAGCCGTATCGCCATGACGCGGCAGCTTGTCACCGCGCGGTACATTGGCGAGGTAGGTTTCGATATCGGCAATTTCCGCGTTTGTCAGATAGGTCAGGAAAGTCATTTCCGGCCACTTGTACATTGCGTTGCGAATCCGGCCTGCCCTGGCACCCCTGATGCTGCGATGTGCATAACCGCCCGCGCCGTACTCGCCGTGACACATAATACACTTGGTTTTAAACAGTGCTTCACCCACCGGCGCTGTATCGTCAGCAACCGTGATCACCACGGTTGCCGCGAGCGCCGATGGTTCTGCACCGTCACTAGCAAGGTAACTGAAGGCGTCCTGGCCGATAAAACCGGCCGCCGGCGTGTAGGCAAAGGAACCGTCGGCATGCAATACCAGGCTGCCGGAACTGACATCACTGACAAGCGTTGCAGTCAGCGGATCGTTATCCGCATCGGTGTCGTTATCGAGAACACCCGACGCGGCTACGTTGAGCGGGGTATCCAGCGTCGTTTGATAGCTGTCATCATTGGCTACCGGCGGCGTGTTACTGCCACTGCCGTTGTCGACGGCAACACTGGTCGAACAGCTCGCCGTATCGTTGTTTTTGTCCGACACATCGAGCCAGACCGTGAAGGTTCCGGTAGCCGGATAGGTCACAGCTACCGGATTTTCGGTTGACGCAACGGGTGAGCCCGAGCCGTCTGTGAAATCCCAGTTGTAGCTGATCTTGCCTTTGCCATTCTGCGTGGCGGCAGTGAATGTGACCGCATTACCGGCTGTGGCCGTGGCGTTTTCGGGCGAAATGCCGCAACTCAAAGGACCGGATGGCGGCCCGGCGGCCCCGGCCTGTTGAAAACAAGCTGTCTGCAACAATATAAATACGGCCACAGTCAGCGACCGTCGTGACACAAATGAAATCATGTTTTTCAGCATTTCCCAATCACCTGCTATGGAGTGCTCGCCACACCTGATATAGATCTGAAAACTGTTGCCTGAACGATGAGGAAACGGTCAAGAACGCTACTTGTGATGTCGAGACTAATTAAAGCTATCGAATATTTTCTATATCCTTATTTATCGATGACCAGACTGACAGAACACTACTGTCGACTGCATCCTTCAGTTACGGGATTTGTCTGCCCCATACGGGGTAAATTAATCGACAGACTTACACGGACGCCCTTCCCTGGCGGTGGTGATGACTTCATACACTGCAAGCTGACAAAAATGGCATAGCAGCCTGGCGTATGCATGACATTCCGGACATGGTGTCATGACCGTCGCCACAATATTTTTACTTGCAGCATGTAACATCAGCAACTTGTGAAGCCATATCGAGTGGTACGCAAATTGCTTCTGTGTGTTATGTTAGGATCTGGTTAATTATCATCAGCGGCAACGTCGATATCCGACATGGTCACGAGTCGCCAACCGTTGTAAAGCGGTGCGGCGCAAGCGATTGAATGCGTGCCCGGCAAGGCATGTGGAGGTAATCAATATGAACACCTTGCTCAGTGTGTTCGAACAAAGCACTGATGCTGTCTTCGGCATCGATCAAACAGGCAGAATCCACTTCGTCAATAATGCGTTTGAACAGCTGATGGGCTATCAGCGCGATCACTTGTGCGGCGTTCGCTGTGCAGAGGTCTTGTGTGGCATCGATCTGCATGGCCGACAATTT
>JASFVM010000308.1:0-3498 GCA_050049835.1 Gammaproteobacteria bacterium | reverse complement strand
CAACAAATCATGGTGATTACTTTATACCGGAGCCAAGCAAATGGCCGATTGTTGGAACAATTGCTCTGACTACATCGGTTATCGGAGCAGTGAATACAATCCATTCGGGGGAGTTAAGCATAATACTGCCGGTTGGACTGCTGCTCATTGCCTACCTGTTCTTCGGCTGGTTTGGTGCTGTCATCGAGGAGTCAATGGCAGGCAACTATAACCAGCAGGTTGACCGCTCCTTCCGTATTGGCATGTTGTGGTTCATTTTCTCTGAAGTCATGTTCTTTGCCGCATTCTTCGGCGCCCTGTTCTACGCGCGCGTATTTGCAGTCGACTGGCTGGGTGGCGGCGGCAATAATGCGATGACGCACGAGCTGCTCTGGCCCGCGTTTGATGCTATCTGGCCGGTACTGACCAACCCGGATAATGCGACGATTCCAGCGCCGAAGGAATCAATGGGTCCGAGCGGGCTGCCGGCAATCAATACCGCGATCCTGCTGCTGTCCAGTGTTACCGTGACGATTGCACACCATGGTCTGCGTCAGGACCACCGCAAGCCGCTGATTCTGTGGCTGGCTGCTACCGTTGCTCTGGGTGCCACCTTCCTGTTCTTCCAGGTTGAAGAATATGTCCACGCTTACCAGGAGATGGGGCTGACGCTGGATTCAGGTATTTACGGCAGCACCTTCTTTATGCTGACCGGTTTCCATGGTTTCCACGTTACCATGGGCACCCTGATGCTGGCGGTGATGCTGATTCGTGCCATCAAAGGCCACTTCACCTCGGACAACCATTTTGCTTTTGAAGCCGTTGCCTGGTACTGGCACTTTGTGGATGTGGTCTGGTTAGGCCTGTTTATCTTCGTCTACTGGCTGTAACAGGCTGGTTGTCTATTTGGCCTATCTTGTCGTTAGATGACTTTTTCAAATGCTCATGTACTTACGTGTACACTCCGCTTTTCAAAAGTCATCTGCCTCGATCTGGGCCAAATATCCTAACCAGTTAGAATCTTTGATTTTATTTGGGGATATCAGGAAATAGAGTATCTTCCGTGTAGTATGAATCAAGTGTAGCCCGGATGAAGCCTGGCGGAATCCGGGAACACAGAGGAAAAAACAGTTAAAATTTGATGGATTACTACAGGCCATGGGGTTGAATCAATCCCGTGGCCTGTCCTATTAGGAGCAGGATAAAAATAAACACCGACAGTCCGATACGCCATGTCAGCGACCTGAGCATTCTGTCGGATTTGCCTTCATCCCTGATTAAAAAGAAAAGCGCCTGGCCGAGGCTGAATACAACGACAAGCAATAACGTTACGATAATAATTTTAAATACCACAATACTCTCCAGACATTAGTTGTACCCTGCTGTGAAATCACTACTCCACGCAAGACTGTTCAAGCTCAATATCGGGCCTTATACGTTTAGTCCGGGAATACTGCCCACTGTCGTTACCGTGTTTATGCTGTATGTAATGGTATCACTGGGGCAATGGCAATTGAGCCGTGCAGATTATAAGGACAATTTGCACCAGAAAGTATCGGAACGCAAGAATCTGCCCCCTGTTACTCTGCAGGAGTTGCCGCACGATAGCGAAGACCGGGTATTCATGCCGGTTATCATTGAAGGCAAATACGATAGCCAACATCATTTTCTGCTTGATAACCGTATTATTAACGGTCTTGCCGGTTATGATGTTTATACCCCGTTCATAATGAGTGATGGCACGGCAATTCTGGTTAACCGTGGCTGGCTGAAGCAAGGCCGTACACGGCAGGATCTGCCTCAATTTGAAACGCCTTCATATGATCTGCGCTTCAAGGGGCTGCTCGATAAACCCCCTGCAAAAGGTGTGATTCTTGCGGACAATGTGCACGATAATCACGGCTGGCCAATGGTGCTGCAGTATATTGATACCAGCGAGATTGAACAGGTACTGGGGTATCAACTACTGCCGATGATTGTATGGCTCGATGCCGAGGCAGAACATGGCTTTCATCGGGAAATACCGGCGCTCAAACTGGACAGTGCCAAGAACACCGGATATGCATTTCAGTGGTTTGCGATGTCCGCCGCCTTGTTCATCATATACATCGCGGTTAATGTAAAGCGAACAAAAAATTAGAACGGAAATATTTATGTCTGAATCAGAAAACCTGGCAGATAAACCGCAGGTACCTAAAAAGAATCCCTATACCTTATGGTTTGTCGTAGCTTCATTTGTGTTACCCGTCGTTGCCGCCTATGCCCTGTTCTTCAGTGGTTATACACCCCCGGCCTACACCAACAAGGGTGAGTTGATACAGCCGGTCATCGATATCGAGGCGCTGGGACTTGTTGATGATAATAACGCGGTACCATCGCGTGATGATCTTACAATTCATAAATGGCAGATGGTTTACTTTGCCGGTGCGAGCTGTGATCAGGAATGTAATGACGCCTTGTACAAGATCCGCCAGGTAAACACGGCGGTTGGCAAGAACGCCTATCGTTTGCGCAGGTTGATCGTTCACCTGGACAAACCCGATGCCGCGTTTCTCGACCTGATCGAAAAAGAGTTTCCCGATGCCAGAAGACTGTACGGTGAACCGCAAAAGATTCTGGCAGCCATGCAGACACTTGATCCGGAGCTGAATGCTGATGATATTTACCTGGTGGACCCTATCGGCAATATAATGATGCGTTTCACCCGGGACATGCCGGGCAAATGGATCATTCATGACCTGAACAAGCTGTTCAAGGTGTCACAAATTGGATAACAAATCACTGAGCTATAAAATCAGCCTGTTTGGCTGTGTGTTTGCAGCTGTTGTGGTGCTGCTTGGCGCCTATACCCGGCTGGTTGATGCCGGGCTGGGCTGTCCCGACTGGCCCGGTTGTTATGGCTTTCTCACCGCGCCCGACAGTCATGAAGAAATAAAAATTGCCGAACAGGCATTCCCTCACGCGCCGGTGGAAGCCCATAAGGCCTGGCCGGAGATGGTACATCGTTATTTTGCCGGCACCCTCGGACTGATCATCGCCCTGCTCGCATTCCTTGCCTTCAAGGCGAGACAGGATGACAGCCAGCCTTTGCTGCTGCCGATATTGCTGCTGGGTCTGGTCATTTTCCAGGCTGCATTGGGTATGTGGACAGTTACCATGGGGCTGTTGCCGATTGTCGTTATGGGGCATCTGCTCGGCGGCTTTACCACGCTGGCACTGCTGCTGTTGCTGTTTCTGAGGTTGCGCGATGGCAATAAACCATCATCTGCCAGTCCGTTACGCAACCTTGCGCTGATTGGCCTGGCTATTGTGTTCATCCAGATAAGCCTGGGCGGCTGGACCAGTGCCAACTATGCCGCGATCATCTGCACTGATTTTCCAACCTGCCAGGGGCACTGGCTGCCGCCACTGGATATTGCCGGCGCCTTTGAACTACATGATGAAAACGTGCAGAACTATCTCGGCGGCTTTCTGGGCAACGATGCCCGAGTCACTATCCACTGGCTGCATCGTCTGGGC
>JASFVM010000307.1:0-3501 GCA_050049835.1 Gammaproteobacteria bacterium | reverse complement strand
TATACCCCGTATTTGTTCAATATCAATGTACAGTTTCAACCTGTACGGAAGAAGTCATCCATTTTTCAATATCATAAGCCAATGTTTCCCATTGGCAGGGTAGAGAGATTACTCCGGGCTTCCTGCCCTCCGCCCTGCGGGCCGCACTTCGTGCGTTCAAAATCACTCCCGGCGATTTTGTCGAACTCCCGACATCCTGCTCCCAAAGCAGGCGCGCTACCAGACTGCGCTATACCCCGAATCACTTGCGAATACGCAAGAGGCGCGATATTACGCGCTGTCATTCGAGCGGTCAAGATTTCGCCGTAAAACGCCCTGTGATACACAGAATAATAACAATTATCTTGTGACAATAGCAGTCGACATGAGAGAATCTGCCACCTCGAAAAACCGGCAGAGAACGCATGTCCGCCCAGATTATCAACGGAAAACAGATTGCGGCTGAAATTCGCGAGGCTGTTCGCGAAAGTATTGACAATCGCCTCAGCCAGGGTCACCGCGCACCCGGTCTGGCCGTCATCCTTGTTGGCGATAACCACGCTTCCCGGGTCTACGTGCGCAAAAAACGGGAGGCCTGCGAACATGCCGGCATCATCTCAAGCGCCTTTGATTTACCGGCTGATACCAGCCAGGAAGAGCTGCTGACCTTGATCGAGCAACTCAATAATGATGATGCGATCGATGGCATTCTGGTACAGCTTCCCTTGCCACCGCAGATCAATGAGGCAACCATTATTGATTCCATTCATCCCGACAAGGATGTCGATGGTTTTCATCCCTATAACATTGGTCGCCTGACCCAGCGCAACCCTTTGCTGCGTCCCTGTACTCCAAGGGGCATCATTTTATTGCTGGACCACATAGGCGAAATCTACAAGGGACGCCATGCGGTAGTTGTTGGCGCCTCCAACATCGTGGGACGGCCGATGTGTCTGGAACTGCTACTGGCCGGCGCAACCACAACCGTTTGCCACCGTTTTACCACTGACCTTGAGGCCCATGTAAGCCGCGCAGATATTCTGGTGGTTGCCGTGGGCAAGCCCGGCATTGTTAAAGGTGAATGGATCAAACCGGGAGCGACAGTCATCGATGTTGGTATCAACAGGCGGGAGGATGGCACCCTCACCGGCGATATCGATTTTGTGAGTGCGTCAGAACGTGCTGCCTGGATAACGCCGGTGCCAGGGGGTGTGGGTCCGATGACGGTAGCCGTACTGTTGCGCAATACGCTGGAGTCTGCCAGCAGGCACGATTTATTCGTCTGAGTCGTCGTTATCGAACCTGACCATGCCCTTTAGCACCATATCGGTGTAACTGACGATTCCGATCACCTTGCCGTTGTCAATCACCGGGGCACGCGAAAGACCGAAGTGCTCAAAATAGCGGGCGCAGTAGCGTATGTCCATGTTCGGATCAACGGCCAGAACCGGCTTCGACATGATTTCATAGACATTGATGCGCTCGGGTGAACGGTCCATGCCAAGCACCTTCTTGGCAACATCAGACAACAGCAGCATGCCATATTCATCATCTTCGTGTCGCTTGTCTACAATCAGCGACTTGGTATCAACATGCTTCATTTTTTTCAATGCTTGCATGATCGTCATGCGACCGTCGACCAGGTCGAAATTGGTCTTCATGACATCACGTACACGCGATATTTTCTTCTCACTCATAACTCGGTCTCCACAACAGCTTCGAGTTTCTCAATTTGATGGGTCACGCCCACGGCGTCTTCAACATCTATCTGGATGGCAATACCGCTTCCCGGCGAAGACTCAAATTCACCAATCTCGCAGATTTTTTCCAGAATACTTCGGCTCAGATGCTGCTCTACCAGAAACAGTACAACATCGCGTTGTGTTTCCAGCGATAACCCGAAGAAGGTTTTACTCTGCAACAGTCCTTCGCCCCTGGCGTTGTTGATCACAGTCGCGCCCGTTGCACCGGCCTGTCTTGCAGCGTCCATCACCTTGTCGGTTTTGGAATCTTCTACAAACGCTATCAAAAGTTTGAAATGCATAAAACACCCCCTGCTATATGCATGATTGCATGGTTATTCAAATCATTAATCATTGTGTAAGTTTCATATTCCTGTTCAATCGTCGCCCCGGTTTCCCATCTCGCTTTTCTTCCTGGCACGCTTTGCTCTGAATTCCGATAACTGTGCATAAGCCATGACTGAAATCATCGGAAACAGGCTGGCAAAGGCAATCAGGCCGAAGCCATCGATCAGCGGACTGCGTCCGGGCACGGTCTCCGCCAGCCCCAGCCCCAGCGCAGCAACCAGCGGCACAGTGACGGTCGAAGTTGTTACACCACCGGAATCATAAGCCAGCGGCACAATCAGTTTCGGTGCAAAAAATGTCTGGATGACGACCACAACATAGCCCGCGATGATGTAGTAGTGGATCGGGGTGCCGGTCACAATACGGTAGGTACCAAGCGCTATACCAATGGCCACGCCCAACGCAACCGATATACGCAGGCCCCAGACGCCGATGGTGCCACCCGAGACTTCTTCCGCCTTGATGGCCACGGCAATCAATGAGGGCTCGGCAATCGTTGTACTCATGCCAATGGCAAAAGCAAAAATGTATACCCAGAAATAATCCTGCCAGTGAAATTCATCAGCAACCGATTTGGCGCCGTGCATAAAGGCAGGGTCTGTCAACTGTTCAGCCATCAGACGTCCCAACGGAAACAGCGCCTGCTCAAGACCCAGCAGAAACAGGGTAATGCCAATCAGGACATAGAACAGGCCGGTCAATACTTTCTTCAGATTGGGTATGGGTTTTCTGATGACCAGAAACTGAAAGCCGAAGATAATGGCCGCTATTGGCAGCACATCAAGCATGGTTTCCAGGAACAGGTATTGTATTTCGGTGATCAGTTCCATCAGATCAGGATCCCGTAGACCAGCACGAAGATAATCGGCAACAGTGAGGCAAATGCGATCAACCCGAAACCATCAATCATCGGATTACGTCCGCTGATTGAGGAGGCGAGCCCGATACCCAGCGCCGTCACCAGTGGCACTGTTATGGTTGATGTCGTCACTCCGCCTGAATCATAGGCAATGCCGATGATCTCTGCCGGTGCAAACGAGGTCACAATGATCACAATGATGTAACCCGTCATAATCATGTAGTGGATTGACCAGTCCAGCAAAATCCTGAGCACGCCGATGACAATCGCAATACCAACCGAAAACGCGACGGTGTAGCGCAAACCGGTCGCATAAGCGCTCATGGCTTCCTCCGTAGCGGCAATCTGCCCTGCCCGGGCGGCGACTTCGGAAGCCTCCTCGGATATCGCGATTAATGCAGGTTCGGCAACAGTGGTGCCGAATCCCAGGGCGAAGGCAAATGTGAGCAACCAGAAAATACTGCCTTTGCGCGCAAAGGCATGTGCCATGGATTCACCGATGGGAAACAGTCCCATTTCGAGGCCGTAGATAAAAAAGGTAAGTCCCAGTACAACGAAAAGAGTTCCGATCAA
>JASFVM010000058.1:0-10980 GCA_050049835.1 Gammaproteobacteria bacterium | reverse complement strand
CGCCACCACCGTACTCGTGTACGCGTGATCTTGCATTGAAAGGAGGTGGCAGCAAGTCGGTTTTTTTATTGTCAGAATAGCGGACGATGACTGTGCGGCCCGCTTCTGCCGGCCTGCGCTCCAGCCAGTACAGAGAACCATTGAAGAGCCGAATCTCACCAGGCGTTACCGACGCGGTGGTGATGAGATCGCTGGTAATGGGTGATTTCCAGCTTCCACAGGAGGCATTATTTTTAGCCATATTCGATAAGGTAACCGGGGTGTTCTGTTAGAATTAGCGCACTGCGCTGCATATACTTGTTAAATATATGTTATTTCAAATTATTAATTTCTGCTTCTGCATCGATAGCCGGGCCGGTCTACTGCGCTCGCGAGGCGCCTGAATGCTACTCAATATTGCTGCATCTCTTGTTGTAACCGGCCTGATCCTGCTGGTTGTCGGCATCATGATCGCACGCCAGTATACCCTGCGTGCCAAATTGCTTACAGCCTTCCTTTTTATTGTGCTTTTGTCCCTTGGTTTGCTCGCTGCTCTGGACAGCTATTTGATGAGTGAAAACCTCAGGCAAAGCACGAACAAGATACTCGATGCAGCCGCAAGGCAATATGCGGACCGTATTGACAAGTTTAATGAGTTCAATCTGGAATCAATACAGGCAGAAGCAAGGTTGCCAGCGCTCGTTAATTACATCAAGTTAAGGGGTGCCGAGCCCTACCACAGTCAGACGACCAGGGAGATTCTGTTAGCGCTTCAGTCAAGACAGGGCAAGGACATCATGTCTTATGCTGTACTTAACAGGGATGGTATTAACATGGTTGATACCGTTACAGAATATATTGGCAGTGATGAAAGCGAGGAAATATATTTCAAGGAAGTCGTACTCAAGCAGGCGCCATATCAGTCACCGGTGATGTTCTCCAAAACAGAGGAGCCTTCATTATATTTCAGCAGCCCGATAGAGGATGTGGGTGGAAGTTTTCTCGGCGTATTGAGAGTCAGGTACAACGCGAGCGTTCTAAGCAGCCTGTTGTCAGATTCTCGCGGACGAATAGGTCGTGGCGCGTTTGCAATATTGATTGATGACAATAATCTCCGGCTGATGCACGGCAGACGCAGCGACCTGCAATATACAATGGCAAGTAATATCAGTGAAGCCGATTTACAGGTGCTGGTCGATGAAGGTCGCGTTCCTCAGGGTGCGAAACGGCTGTTTACCGAGAAGCCCGAGTTGATCGAGAAACTGCAAAAGACGCGATTCAATAATACCAATCTGCAGTCCAACCTGTTCGGTATGGGGGAAGATGCGTTTTCGATGTCAATTGCCAGGTTGAATACGGTGCCCTGGAGGCTGGTTTTTGCCCAGCCGCAAGCAGTATTTATCGAGCCGGTTGAAGAGCAGACCAGGGCCACCCTGTTGTTTGCCAGCGGAATTGCCTTTCTGGTTGTACTCATCGTATCAGGTACGACCCGTATCCTGCTTGAGCCGATCAGACGATTAACTGCCGTGGTTAAACAGATTGGTGAAGGCAATCTCGAAACCAGGGCCAATGTTGATACCAAGGATGAAATCGGCGGTCTGGCCAATGCGTTCAATGAGATGACAAACAATGTTAGCGTCCTGGTGAATGATCTTGAAAAAGAGATAGATAATCACAAGATGACAGCGGACAACCTGCGCAAGCTGTCGCAGGCCATTGAACAAAGCCCGGTCTCGGTAATGATCACTGACCTTGACGGTAATATTGAGTACGTCAATCCGGAGTTCAGTCGGGTGACTGGCTATACGGCAGAAGAGGTCATGGGTAGAAATCCCCGTTTCCTCAAGTCAGGGCATACCCAGCCATCGCAATTTACCAATATGTGGAACAGTATAACTACCGGGCAATCATGGAGCGGAGAACTTTATAACAAGAAGAAAAACGGCGACCTGTTCTGGGAGAATGTGACAATATCCCCGATCAAGTCGAGTGACGGCAAGAACACACATTATCTGGCAATCAAGGAAGATATCTCGGTACGAAAAGAATACGAAGAACGACTGATGTATCAGGCCAGCTATGACAAGCTCACTGATCTTCCCAATCGTTCGCTGGCATTTGACCGTTTGAAACAGGCGCTGGCCAATGCTATCAGGGACAAGGAACGACTGGCGATCATGTATATTGATTTCGATCACTTCAAGAATATCAATGACACACTCGGTCATAATGCCGGTGACAGTTTTCTTGTTTCAATGGCAGAACGCCTGAAAGGAATTGTCCGAGATGTTGATACCGTTGCCCGGTTGGGTGGTGACGAATTTATGCTCATCCTGACAAGTTCGCATCATAAGTCCGGCGAGATACCGATCGCTGAATATAAAGAACAGATTCAGCACAAAGCTGCCGAGATATTACACAAAGTCGCGCAACCATGTGTGATCGAGGATATGGAGTTCTCGGTAACGGCGAGTATCGGTATTGCGATTTTTCCGGAAGACGGAGACGACCCGCACATTCTGTTAAAGAACGCCGACACTGCAATGTATCGTGGCAAACGCAAAGGCAGGAATACTTTTGAAGAGTTTACGCCTGACATGAGCGACAAGATTGTCAAGCGCGTGGAGATCGAAACAAAACTCAGGCGTGCGATCGAGGATGAGAATTTCTATCTCAAGTACCAGTCCCTGGTTAATGCAAGAAGCATGCGTCTTGAGGGGGCAGAGGCGCTGATAAGGTGGGAAGACGAGGAGCTTGGCCATATTGCGCCGGAGGTCTTTATCCCGTTTGCAGAAGAGTCAGGAGTTATTGTCGACATAGGTCGCTGGGTTATTGACAGGGTATGTCAGGATGTTAAAGGATTAAGAGCAGACCAGGACAGCAAGGACTTTTATGTTGCCATCAATCTCTCGGGCCGCCAGTTCAGGGGCAAGGGCATTACCAACCAGATTTCTGATACCTTGTCGAAATACAGTCTTGATGGTGGCAGTCTCGAGCTGGAAATAACTGAAAGGCTGCTGATGAAGGATGTACCGGAAGTTATCACCACGCTGAACCAGTTCAAGGAAATGGGGATCAAGTTGTCAATTGATGATTTTGGTACAGGCTATTCATCATTAAGTTATCTGAAACGTTTTCCCTTTGATGTATTGAAAATCGACAAGGAGTTTGTACACGATATCGGTGTCGATCCTGACGATGCGGCACTGTGTGAAGCGATTATCAGCATGGCTCACAGCCTTGGTCTGAGTGTGATTGGTGAAGGAGTGGAAAACCAGGAACAGTTTGAATTCCTGCGTTCACGTGGTGCAGAAATCGTGCAGGGTTATTATATCAGCAAGCCGATGCGCTATGATGAGTTCAAGCAGTTCGTTACTGTTTCCGACTGGATTGCATCGACAGCCGGTTGATCGCGGCGCAAAATTTTTTGCAATGATCAGTATTTCATTAAACGCAAAGTGCATGGAGGCCGCAAAGAAAAAATTATGTGGTTTGCGCTGTCTGGCATCTAAGTCGCTGGTGTCAGTCCTGTCGCATTCTCCTCAGCAAGGATAAACATAACACTGCTGTCAGTAGTGGTAGTGAAGGGCTCCCGCCACCGCCATCGCTGGTTGTGTCTGTGGGGCTGCAACTGCCAGCAGCGTTATATATCTGGGCAAGGTCGATCTGGCTGTCGCTCAATGTGATGCTGCCGCTGCCATCCGCCCTGAAATCGATGTCTGCCGCCTTGCCTGCTGCCAGGTTGATTATAGCTGGAGGTGTACCACCAGCGTTGAAATCAACAAGGCCCAGAGTGCTGGCGGGGGGCTGGAAGGATGAATCGATTTCATTCGCCGCCCAGGGGCCGACACTTGATCCGGCATAAAACTCATCGTTGATACTGTTGGCATGAACCGTGTAGTTTCCGGGAGGTAACAACAGGGCAAAAAATCCGCGACATTGCTTCAGGTAATCCGAAACAATGCTGTATATATCTCCAGTAGAAGTATTCTGCACCCAGATGTTAGCGCCATTCACGGGAGTGCCATCGGCAGTTTTGAATGTGCCTGTGAGTTGACCCAGTGACTGATTCAGGTTTGATATCGGATAAAGTATGGACAGTGAAATGTTATCATCCGGATGCGTGATCTCACTGGTTCTGCATGCATAGGGATACATTAATGGGTATTCGTTTGCTGCTGCCGGACAGGCGTCAAACAACGATTCTGTGTTGCTGATGTTAACCTGGGTGTGATCAAGCCCCATGTAATGACCGATTTCATGAGCAATAATCAATGTGAGCTGATTATTTGATATCCGGAGATTCTCATTGCCGTTGACTACAGCAAAGCCCTCGGTGAAGTAACTTGCACCGATAAAAATTGAAGAAGCGGAGAAACCGACAACGGAAGCATTAGCACCGGTCCCCTGTCCAATACCGAAGTACGCATCGATGATGCTACCGTCGGTGTCGTAAACGACAGGATTCAGACCATCATCATCATTATGGACAGAACTATCATATGGATCCGGGATAAAACTGGTGAAGTTGGTTGCATCAATATCCGTTGGAATGTTCTCGCTTGCTGTAAGATTAATGCTTGAAGTATTGATGACATTCCAGATATCAAGAGCGTCCCTTACCAGCTGGTCGGCTGCATCGTTATCAAGCTGAGTGTTCAGCGGGCCTGTTTCCAGGTCGAATACAATATTCGGGTCTTCATACCTTGCCGGCACATGTCCACTTACACCTTCCAGCACCAGTGGCCCGGCAGCCATCGCAGAGGCAGAGACACAGAAAATCAGCAATGCAGTGATGTGTTTCGGCACTGCCTTATTCTCCGATCATGCCGCGCACGGTATTCAGAAAGTCCGGCAAACGGGCACTGTCCGAGCGGCCACTCTCGAATGCGGATGGAGTGCTCATCAGGCCTGATTGATCAGCGGCGCCATTCACCGCGGCAAGTGCGCGCCTGCTGCTGACCACGGGTTCACCATCCTGCTTGCTTACATTGAATTTACCCTGCGCAAGTCCTATCGGACTGGCAAAGCCCAGGCTGGAGGCTTTCGGCAGGAAGACGACATATTCTTCACCGACGGTGAAGCGTGGCACGCCACGAATTACCAGACGCATATTGTTGCCGGGTAACTGGCCGCCGATCTGCTTGATGGTATGGGTTGGTCCTGTCTCACCCTTGACGAGTTCAATTATTTCAAAGGTGGTAAAGGTGGCAACGCGGCCGCTGGCCTCATCGAGACTCACTTCGTTACTGATTGCCCTGCCATGAAATATCAGGTCAGCCGCCGTTGCCATGCGTTGCAGCGATACCGGCAATACCGATGTCGCCAACGCCTGTCGGCTGCAAACAAGCACTACAAGAAATAAGGAGATCAGTAGCTGGCGGGGTTTTATCATTGATCTGGACTAAATTCGGGCTGCAGATATCGACATTATAGACTGTGGGGCCTGCTAATTGATGACCGTTTGTCTTATCAGGACTGGTTGTCCGGTGCAACGCCGGGCAGCAGGCCGGCTGCAGCCAGCTCGTCGATGAAGCCAAAGTGGCTGAAATCACGGATACGCTGGGGGTACAGGATACCATCGAGATGGTCGCATTCGTGCTGGACCACGCGGGCATGAAATCCTTCGGCTTCTACCCTGAGTGATTCACCGCTGGCATCGAAGCCGCTGTATTCAATATGTTTATAGCGGGGAACCACGCCACGCATGCCGGGTACGCTGAGGCAGCCCTCCCAGCCTGCCTCAAGGGTGTCTTCGAGCGGATTGATGACCGGGTTAATCAGCACCGTACGGGGCACGGGCGGTGCCTCCAGATACCGCGGGTTCTCGTCAAAGCCAAACACAACAACACGCAGGCTGACGCCTATCTGGGGCGCAGCAAGGCCGGCGCCATCCTCGGCACGCATGGTTTCCAGCATGTCTGCGACCAGCTGGTCGAGCTCGGCTGTATTGAAAGCGGTAACCTCGCGGGCGCGCTGGTTCAACAGCGGGTGGCCCATGCGCAGTACAGGATGAATTGCCATAATTAACCTCAGGTTTTTTATCCAGGCAGTAAATGATAAAATACTGATTTTATTATATCTGTCGAGGTAATACCGTGGCCGTTTCATTGCAAAATATTAGCCCGGAAAGACGCATGATGATTACCCAGAAGGTGATGGCATCGCTGGATGACTGGGGCCTGTCTGGTGAACAGATTATGGCTTTGCTCGATTTCCCTGAAGGGCATCGCAGCCGCCACCTGCAGAAATATCGCAAGGACACCCCGTTACCAGACGTTGAATCGATCAATGCGCGCGTTATTCGCCTGCTTGGCATCATTGATGCGTTGCGCACGACTTATCCGCGTAACGTGAATATGGGGCCTCGCTGGATGAATACCCCGCATCGTCGGATGAAAGACCGTACGCCACTGCATACCATGCTCGAAGATGGCGAGAACGGTGTGATAGCTGTACTTTCCGAACTGGACTGCGCCTATGCCTGGGAGTTGAGCGGGTCGGTCATGCCTTCCAGCAAGTGTTAATGCAGGGACGAGTATCGAGTGGCAAGGGCTGAGTAAGAACCCGTCTTACGCCAGGCTTCTTCCAGGCTATCTGCCAACACAAATAAATTCTTTGCGTTCTCTGTGCTTTTGCGTCAAAAGTCTTCCCTGGCTTTGCAGGGTGATATCGGCGAACGGGTCATCCAGCTGCAGGCTTGCCACAATCGTTTCTTCCAGCGGTAATTCATCAGCCTGTCAATTGGCATCATTTTAATCAAGTCGAGCGATTTCGTTGATCAGGTTGCTGATGTAATTCTGGAAAGCTTCACTCTGTTACGCAAGCCTCATTGTCCCGAACTCGGAGATGAAATCCAGATGCATATCATCGCCTCCCATGTCATTGTGCATGACGCTGATTTTGAAAGGTCCTTGAATTTCCATAATTCATTCGCCTTGTTATTGACGTGATTTTTTAATGAGCTCGTAGGCTTCCTTGATTTGCTGGGTTTTTTCATTGGCCAGTTTCATCATTTCTTCGGGAAGTCCCTTCGATACCAGTTTATCGGGATGGTGCTGATTCATTAGGCGGCGATATGCTTTCTTCACATCGGCATCAGTAGCGCTCTTTTTCACGCCCAGAATTTCATAAGCCTCATTAATCGCGGCTTTTTCTGTTTTCGGAGTGGGAACGCCACCGGCGAGATGGAACAGGTGGTCCAGTTGTTGCCGTGGAAAGCCAAGTATGTCGGCTATCTTATAGAGTATATTCTTTTCGGCAGGATCAAGTTTCTGGTCAGAAAAAGCCGTATTTATCTGAATTTCCAGAAACATCTGGATCAGGTTGATGCGCCTGTGGCACTCCTTGCGGAACTGAACCAGCACGTCATCCAGCGGGAAGTCATCCGCTTTGCCTTCATTGAAAAGCCTGATCGCCGCCTTGCGCTGATCGCTGGTCAGCTGCATGCGCGCCATTATCGCTTCTGCATTGGCAATTTCGGCTTGCGAAACCTTGCCGTCTGCTTTTGCGATATGGCCCATAATAGAAAAGGTGGCGGTAAAGAATGCTGCCTGCACCCGTTCCTGGTTGCCGTAATTCAAACCGCCAACTTCGTCGGTGAGTTTCAGACCTTTATCGAAGCTGTGTCCAAGTGCCGCACCGAGCATGGCTCCCAGCGGGCCGCCCAGCATAAAGCCAAAGGTGCCACCAATTATTTTTCCCCACCAGGCCATCAGAAGTGCCTCATCGTGAAAAATGGATAACTGGCGTGTTGTAAAAAGTCATCAGGCCTGGTCATCACTATCCGGCGCTTTTGCGTTTAGCAGTTTCTTGCCCGTGAACATGGCGGATACTATACCGCCGCCTTCCCTGATCTCAATACGGATCACTGCTGCAATATGCAGGATAATAAGAAACATCAGGAAATAAGAAGTGTAGATATGAACAGTGCCAAAAGGTTTTTTGAATGCTTTCAAGGCGTCATATTTTTCCTTGTCGACATCAGTGGCGTCATACGGAACCAGGCTCCCGGGGTCGATACCCGGGCGGGCAACATATTCGGCTGCCATCGAGCCAAAAGGCGGATAGTAGATGTCGGTGCCTGCACGGACAAGTCCTGTTACTGCCATGGTAATCAGGCACAGAAAGATAACGATGACAGCAAGCTGCCCCAATGGATTATGCCCGGCGTACTGTAATGGTTTTCCACGCCTTGATGCTTGCAGATATTCACTGATCCTCTCCGGATAATTACCGGCAGGAACAAGCGAGCGCCAGCGCGCATAGCGGTTACCAAAGAAGCCCCAGATAATCCTTATGGCAAGGTTGGTAACGAAGATGTAACCAACAGTGACATGCAGCTCCTTGAGCGCGATCTTGGCAGCAACGCTCTCGATACCCAGTTCCTTCTTGAACAGCATGACAAGGCCAACAAATATCAACACGATCACTGTTGTGAAGTTGATCCAGTGAAACAGTCTTGTCGGCAGGTCCCAGATTTTGTATTCATAGAGTTGTTTTGTCTGCATCACTATTGTTGTAACCTCTTTATCAGCTCTCGAAGCCGGTTGATTTTCTCGGTTGTGTCATTGATTTCAAGCAGGCTTTGTTTGATCAATGGATCTACCGGCAGCAGCTGTGACAGCTTGTGGCAAACATCCTCCACGGATGAATAATTGATTTCCATCGCCTGTTTTTCAATATACGGATGTTGCTCCAGAAGCTTGAGCGTGTCTACCAGGTCTGGTATGCGGCCAATGAATTCTGCCTCTGCATCTGCCGATTGCGGGAGCGCTTCAATCTCTCCGGTCATCAGCCCGTCATCCAGTGCCGAAGGGTTGGTGACGCGCACACGGTGTTTCGCTTCTATGGTGATGCCAAACAGGCCGTTTTCCAGCATTTCCCAGTCGATAATATCAACATAGCTGCCGATGCTGTATGTTTCAGGTGTGTCACCGACTTCCTTGCCGGCACTGATGAGAATGACAACAAAGCCATGCTCGTCCCGCAAGCAGGTTTTGATAAGGCGCAGATAACGTTGTTCGAATATCTGCAAGGGCAGGGTGCAACCGGGAAAAAGTACGGTATTCAGCGGAAAAAGTGCGGAACGATTGTCTGAGTGAATGAGGCTCAAGTGTGTACCTGGAGTCAATATTTGCTAGATGCAGCTTTCGATGGCGCTGCCGCTTTACAACGATTATTTTGTCCGATTATTGTACCGCCACTGGCCCGGATTGACTATCGGTTGTGGCGACGGTGTTGCAGTGGTTAAGGTCGGCGCGGCCGGTTATGGTATTGCACAGGCATCATTGAAGATGAATGTCGAACAACAGGTGTT
The DNA here is from genome assembly GCA_050049835.1 of Gammaproteobacteria bacterium. Lineage (GTDB taxonomy): Bacteria > Pseudomonadota > Gammaproteobacteria > SZUA-229 > SZUA-229 > JABDQW01. The sequence continues at coordinate 1,682 of JASFVM010000058.1, read as the reverse complement.
TCATCGTCATGATCTAGCATTTGCCATCGGCATAGTTGCTGATCGGGCGACAGCAAATATTGCGTTGCAGCAAAACAACGCGATATGCTGTCGATTCTGCTTTCAAGTCATTGAACAGCGTGGTTTATTATTGCTGTCGGTGCGCGGTTATTACCAGAGTGTTTGCATGCTGTCTTCTGGTGATTTGTAACTGGCAGTCTGAATTGGACACGGGAGATTCGAATGAGGCAACTACGCAAACTGGCTGATTTAAAGGGATATCGCCTGCAGGCCAGTGACGGTGAAATTGGGAAACTGAAACAGGTTTTTTTCGATGACCGGTACTGGAAAGTACGCTATTTAGTCGTGCATACCGGTAACTGGTTGCTTGGACGGGAGGTTTTAGTGGTGCCATCGGTTATTGCCGCTGTTGATGAAGTCGAGCGCCATCTGGAAGTGAACATGACCCGCGAACAAATCAGGGAGTGTCCGCCTGTCAGTAGCGAGCAACCGGTTTCGCGTCATTATGAACGGGAATATTATCGCTACTATGGCTGGGATCCCTATTGGGAGGGTGATCCATTATTTGGTCCAATGCCGGATCTGTCCCCACCGCCAGCTGATATGGAACCCGAGGAACCGGAGAATCCGCACCTGCGCAGCAGCAATGAAGTTACCGGTTACGCGATTCATGCCGCTGATAATGAATTCGGCCAGGTGAAGGATTTTCTGCTCGATGATCAGGGCTGGTCTGTCCGTTATCTTGAAATTGATACCCGTAACTGGTTGCCGGGAAGAAAGGTTCTCATTGCACCGGCGTGGATCAGGAAGATCGACTGGCATAACAGCGAAGTTGAGGTAAACATGGCTTCAGATGTTATACAGACCGCACCGGCATATGATGAAACCAGGGTTGTCAGTCGCGAATACGAGGTGGAACTGTATAAACATTATGGTATGGAGTTCGATCAGCAATAATATGCTGTTGTGCAAGTATCATTTCCGGGCGAGCAGTTGCTCCAGTTTTTGCTGCAATTCTTTTTTTGCAGGTTTGGTCTGCTCGAAAACCTGCTCTGCACGATAGAACTCAAGTGCCCTGATATCGACGATTTGAGGTGATATGTAGATATCAGGTTGATTCCGGCGGAGTTTCTCGGTCATGATGGTTTTCTGCATGACCTTGACTGAGCTGAATAATGTTTCAAAGTAGCCCGGTATTGCTGTTTCGGGGGTCGAACGTTCCCCGCTGACATCAATGCCGATGACAATATCACACTCTTTGCTGAGAAGGTCATAAGGTACCGGATTCACCGTGCCACCATCAATCAGTATCCTGTTATCAAGTTTGACGGGATGAAAAACGCCGGGCAGTGCCATACTGGCTTTTACTGCGGGCAACAGCTCTCCGGAGTCCAGCACAATCTGCTCGCGATGCCACAGATCAGCGGCGACAACGGTAAGCGGGATTTTCAGTTCCTCAAACGTATCATATTGCAGGGTCTCATACAGGTAGGAAATAAATCCCTCACTGCTGAGCAGGCCGCCATTACCTAATTCGACCTCGATAAATTCCAGCCAGCGCAAGGTCTCCCTGTTCGAAAGTTGCTCCATCAGCGGCTCTTCAGGAGAGATAATGAACTGTTCGACCAGTTCGCGTATCTTCCTGCCTGTCATACCTGACGCATAGAGTGCACCGATAATTG